>NZ_JBIALS010000012.1:0-191620 GCF_042873655.1 Streptomyces sp. NPDC004609
CCGCCCGCTGGGCATCAGTGACCGACAACGGCGGAATCTTCGGACCCGGACGACTCATGCCCAACTAACGATGAATCTCCGACTCAGGTCACTAGGGGTATCCGGGCGGACCGGAGAGGTGGGCGGCCGGGACCGTGGGGTCCGGCGTGCGGGTCAGGGCGGGCCGGGTCCGCGCGTGGTCCGGTCCGCTCGGGGGGCCGGGGGCGGCGGGCGCGCCGCCCGCGCCCGGAGTACGCACGGCACCCGCCCCGCGCCGAGGCCGCCTGTCTGCTCCCGCGTCCGGCGGGGTCCGCGGACCTGTGGCGGGCCCGGGGCTCACCGGGAGACCGTGATCCGGAAGACGGGGTGCCTGTGGGCGGCGGCGAGCAGCTCCTCGTCGGTGGACTTGGCGTTCACGTCGCCGAAGAACCGGCCGACCTCCCAGCCCCACCGCTCCAGATAGGTGCGCAGCAGCGCGGGCTTCTCCTCGTCCCGCAGCTCGACCGCGGTGAACTCCTGTGTCCTGCGCCCGAGCTTCAGCCGTCCGCCACCGGCGGCGCGCAGATTGCGGACCCACTGGGAGTGGCCGCGTGCGGAGACGAGGTACGGGCCGCCCTCGTAGGGGAGCGGGTTGACCGGGATGCTCCGCCACTCACCGCTGGTACGGCCGCGGACGGAGAGCTCGGCGGTACCCATGAGGCTGACGCCGCGCCGGGCGAGCCAGCCGACCGCGCCGTTGAAGACGCTGTCGAACCGGCCGGGCTTGATGTAGTGGGTCTGGGACATGAGGACTCCTGGGCCTTCCGGTGCGGGTGTGGTGCGCGGTGGCGTGGTGGTCGGTGTGTGAGTGTGCGTTGGTGATGCGACTAGTGCGGTGATCTATTTCGAGAGCACTGCTCTCGCTTGAGATCAGTGTGCACGAATCGGTGCTCCGAAGCAAGAGCACTGCTCTCGAAACGGTGCGATGCTCCTGTTTCAGTTCGTCGATCACCTTCCGGATCGCCGCCCCCGCTCCATATCGCCGATCCGTCCACAGAGCGGTGCTCTCGAAATTGATCAGTGCTCCGAAGCGTGGAACACTGGCGCGTATGACCACGATCCGTGGGGCCAGGGACCGGGCCCGTATCGAAGTCACCGCCGCCATCAAGGACGAGGCCCGCAAGCAGCTCGCGGCCGAGGGCGCGGTGAAGCTGTCCCTCCGCGCGGTCGCCCGTGAGCTGGGCATGGTCTCCTCCGCCCTCTACCGTTACTTTCCCAGCCGCGACGACCTCCTCACCGCCCTCATCGTCGACGCCTACGACGCGGTCGGCAACACCGCCGAATCCGCCCTCGCCGCCGCCCCCGACCCCCGGAACCACCCCGCCCGCTGGGCCGCCGTCTGCACCGCCGTCCGCGCGTGGGCCCTCGCCCACCCCCACGAGTACGCGCTGATCTACGGCTCACCCGTGCCCGGCTACACCGCACCCATGGACACCGTGGGCCCGGCCGCGCGCGTCGGCGGCGCCCTGATCTCCGTCGTCCGTGACGCCTACGCCTCCCAGGGCCTCGCGCTCCCCCCGCTCGACGAGGAACTGCGCCCCGAGGCGCACCGGCTCGCGGCGAACGTCGCCCCCGGTCTGCCGCCCGCCGTCGTCGTCGCGATGGTGGCCGCCTGGGCGCAGCTCTTCGGGCTGATCTCCTTCGAGCTGTTCGGCCAGTTCAACCGGGTCGTCGAGGAGCGCGACGTCTTCTTCGCCCAGGCCGTCTCCCGGCTCGCCCAGGAGATCGGCATCCGCCCCGCCCTGTAGCGGCGCACCACCGCGCGGCGTCCGCCCCCGTGTACTGCCCGGGGAGTACGGCCGATCGCCACGCGGGGCGGACGCCCGGGCGTCCGCCCCGGTCTAGCGTGACCGTATGGAAGAGCCGCGCACCCGCACCTGCGGTGGTCCCCCCTGGGTACGGCCCGGGGGACCGCCGCTGCGCCTGTGGGAGGAGCGGCGGGCCGCCGCCCGGGTGCCCTGGCCGTCGACCCTGCTGGTGGCGGTGTTCGTCCTGGTGGGAACCGGTTTCGCGGCCCGGGGCCAGGCAGGGGCCCGTGAATCGCTCGACACCCTCGGGCGGGTGCTGCTGCTCCTGGGTCCCGCCCTGCTCCTGCTGCGCAACCGGTGGCCCGGTGCCGTCGTCGTCGGCACCGCCGTCTCCACGACGGTCTACCTCGCCGCCGGGTATCCCTACGGCCCGGTCTTCCTCGTCCTCGTCGTCGCGACGTTCTCCGCCGTCGCCGCCGGGCACCGGCGGGCGGCCTGGTGGGCCGTCGGCGGATTCTGGGCGGCGCACGTGCTGGTCGCGCACTGGTTGTACGCCCGTCTCCCGCCGAAGGGCGACGCCGCCGCCCCCTGGGGGCAGGACCTGGCCGCCGCGGCCTGCTTCGTGGCCGTGCTCGCCCTCGCCGAACTGGCGCGCGTACGCCGCCAGGAGTGGGCCAGGGCCCAGGCCGAACGGGCCGCCGCCGCCGAGCGCCGCGCCGCCGAGGAGCGTCTGCGCATCGCCCGCGAACTGCACGATGTGCTGGCGCACTCCATCTCCGTCATCAACGTCCAGGCCGGCGTCGGCCTCGCGCTCCTCGACGACGACCCCGAGCAGGCCCGCACCGCGCTCACCACCATCAAGGCGGCCAGCAAGGAGGCCCTCGGCGAGGTGCGCCAGGTCCTGGCCGGCCTCCGGGCACCCGGTGACGCCCCCCGCGCCCCCGCCCCCGGGCTCGACCGGGTGCCGGACCTGGTCGAGCAGGCCGCGAGCGCCGGACTGGACGTCACCGTCACGACGGCGGGCACCCCCTTCGCGCTGCCGCCGGGCACGGATCTCGCGGCGTTCCGGATCGTGCAGGAGGCCCTGACCAACGTCGTACGCCACTCGGGTTCGCGCACCGCGCGGGTACGGATCTCCTACGCGCCCGGCCGGCTCGCCCTGCGGATCGACGACGACGGGTCGGCCACCGGCTCCGAGGCGGGAGGCAGCGGCAACGGGCTGGCCGGGATGCGGGAGCGGGCGGCCGCGCTGGGCGGAACGATCGAGGCCGGCCCCCTGGAGGGCGGCGGCTTCGCGGTCCGCGCCGATCTCCCCGTACAGCCGAGAGAAACACCGTGACCGAGAGAAACACCGTGGCCGGGGGAAACCGCATGGCCGGGGGAGGCGCCGCGCCGCCCGGGGGAGACCACGGGCAGGGGGGAGGCGTCACTTCGGGGAGCACCGTACCCGGGGGAGGCCCCGCCCCTCGGTCGGCGTCCGTGACCGCCGGCAGCACCACACGACGACACGCCACCGAAGGAGACGCCGTGATCCGCGTACTGCTCGCCGACGACCAGCTGCTGGTGAGGGCGGGCTTCCGGGCCCTGCTGGACGCCCAGCGGGACATCGAGGTCACGGGCGAGGCCGCCGACGGCGACGAAGCGGTGCGGCTGGTGCGCGAACTGCGCCCGGACGTCGTGCTGATGGACATCCGGATGCCGGTGCTGGACGGGCTCGCCGCCACCCGCGCGATCACCGGGGACGAGCGCCTCGCCGGGGTGAAGGTCGTCATGCTGACGACGTTCGAACTCGACGAGTACGTCTTCGAGGCGATCCGCTCCGGCGCCTCCGGGTTCCTGGTGAAGGACACCGAGCCCGATGAACTCCTGCGCGCGGTGCGGGCGGTGGTGGGCGGGGACGCGCTGCTGTCGCCGGGGGTGACGCGCCGGCTGATCGCGGAGTTCGCGGCCCGTTCCAAGGCGCCCACGGAGGCCGGCGTTCTCGCGGACCTCACCGAACGGGAGCGTGAGGTGATGGCGCTCGTCGGTATCGGGCTGTCGAACGAGGAGATCGCCCGCAGACTCGTCGTGAGCCCGCTGACGGCCAAGACCCATGTGAGCCGCACCATGGTGAAGCTCGGCGCCCGCGACCGGGCCCAACTCGTCGTCCTGGCCTACGAGTCGGGGCTCGTCCGCCCCGGCTGGCTCGGCTGAGGGGGCTCCCCGCCTGGGCGGTTGCCGCGGGAGAACCGGCACAGCACGGTCACCACCCGCACCGTGAAGACCAGCACGGCGGCCGTACAGCCCGCGAGCAGCAGCCCGCGCTCCACGGCGTACGGCATGGCGAACATCAGCTTCGGCCCGGCGATCACCCCGAAGGCGACCGCGGCGACGAAGACGGCGCTCACCAGCGCGTAGCCGATCTCGACGGTCACCGCGTCCCGGTCCGCCTGCGTACGCCGCCCCATGGCCCGCCTCCCGCGCCCAGTGTCCCAGGGGCCGCGGACGGCCGACAAGGGGTCACGGCTCCCGTCGGGCGCCCGCCCCTTGCGCCCGGCGGCCCCGTCTCCGGCTCCCGCCCCACCCCTCGCGCCTGCCGCCGTGCCCGGACAGCGGGGGTCCGCCGTCGCGCGTACGGGCTCAGACGGCCGGGCGCCGTTCTCCGGGCGAGGCGTTCCGGGACGCGTACCCGATGAGCGCCGCGCCCGCCGCGAGCGCGGCGACCGTGGTCAGGGCGACGGGCAGCGAGAACCAGTCGGCGAGGAAGCCGATGGCGGGTGGGCCGAGGAGCATTCCGCCGTAGCCGAGGGTCGAGGTGGCGGCGACTCCGCCGGGGCCCGCGATCTCGCCCGCCCTCGCGACGGCCAGCGGGAAGATGTTCGCGAGCCCGAGGCCCGCCACCGCGAAGCCGAGCAGCGTGGGCCAGACCGACGGCGCGAGGGCGCCCAGCAGCATGCCGGCGGCGGCCGTCGTGCCGCCCGCGACCAGGGTACGGGTGTGGCCGAGCCGCTCCACCAGGAACGTTCCCGAGAGCCTGCCCGCGGTCATGGCGAGCGCGAAGACCGAGTAGCCGAGCGCGGCGACCCCGGGGCCGGTGTGGAGGTCCTGCTCCAGATGGAGCGCGCCCCAGTCGGCCATCGCGCCCTCCCCGTACGCCGTACAGAGCGCGATCACACCGCACAGGAGGACGAAGACGCGGATGCGGCCGTCCGGGGAGAGCCCGCTCCGCCCGCCGGCCGCTCGCCCGGCGCGCGGCTCGGCCCCCTCCACGGCCTCGGCGCGCGGACCGGCCCCGGCGCCCGGCCCGGCTCCCTCCACGGCCCCGGCCCGCCGCTCGGCTCCGTCGGCGGTTGCGGCGCCCGGTTCGCCGCCGTCCGCGCGCCCCGGGATCGCCGCGCGGTGGCGCAGCAGGGCACGCCCGGTGATCGCCGTGGCCAGCAGCCCCAGGGCGGTGAGCCACAGCAGATGCGCGGTGGCGGAGAGCCCGCCCGCCACCAGTGCGCCGAGTCCCGCGCCGAGCATTCCGCCGAGGCTGTACACGGCGTGGAAGGCGGGCATCAGGGGCCTGCCCAGGACGGCGATCAGCTCGACCGCGGCGCTGTTGAGGGAGACGCTCATCGCGCCGAACGCCGCTCCGAAGACGAGCAGCACCAGCCCCAGGGCGAGGGCGTCCCGGGTCAGCGGCGGCAGCGCGATGCTCAGTGACATCAGGGCGGCGGACCCGACGGTCACCGGGAGGCTGCCGAAGCGCCGGCAGAGGCGGCCGGTGAGCATCATCGTGACCACTCCGCCCGCCGAGACGCCCAGCAGCGCGAGTCCGAGGGCACTCGCCGAGGCGCCGGTCTGCTCCTTGACGGCGGGGATACGGACGACCCATCCCGCGAACAGGAAGCCGTCCAGGGCGAAGAAGAGGGTGAGGGCGATCCGGAGGCGGGAGACGGAGGGCGGCGGCGCGGCGCCGCGGCCGGGGCCCCGTGATCGGGGAGGGCGTATTTTGTTCAGTTTCGGCACAAAGTGAGGATAGGGGCGGGGCCGGGATCTGGACAAGACGGCCGGATATCCCCGCCGGGCGCCCTCGCCTTCCGCGCCGACACGGCCTCACGGCGTCCGGATCATGGGAGACTCGCCTCCATGAACGGCAAGGGGACGAGCACCAGATCGAGGCTGGACAGGGGCCGCAGCGCGCTCGGGCCCGCCCTGGAACTGGTCCACACGGGCCGGGCGCCCACCCGGGCCGTCCTCACCGCCGAACTGGGCGTCACCCGCGCCACCGCCGGCGCCGTCGCCGCCGAACTGGAAGCCCTCGGCCTGATCCGCGTCGACTCCAGGCCCGCCGCGGGCACCGGCTCCCAGGGCAGGCCCTCCCACCGGCTCTCCGTCGACGACGCCGGCCCCGTCGTCCTCGCCGCCCAGGTCCACGCCGACGGCTTCCGCGCCGCCCTCGTCGGCCTCGGCGGGCGGACTCTCGCCACCACACCCGGCTCCCTCACGGTCTCCGCCGACCCGGGCCAGGTCATCGGCGCGGTCGTCGACGCCGGAGCGGCCTTGCTGCGCGAGAGCGGACGCCGGTGCGCCGGCGCCGGCCTCGCCGTGCCGTCCGCCGTCGCCGAACCCGACGGCACCGCCCTCAACCCGCTCCATCTGGCCTGGCCGGCCGGGTCGCCCGTACGCGACATCTTCGCCGGGCGCGTCCGGGCCGCCGGGATCACCGGCCCCGCCTTCACCGGCAACGACGTCAATCTCGCCGCGCTCGCCGAGCACCGGCACGGCGCGGGGCGCGGAGCGCAGCACCTGCTCTGCGTCGCCACCGGACACCGGGGCGTCGGCGGCGCGCTCGTCGTGGACGGCCGCCTCCACACCGGGAGTTCCGGACTCGCCCTGGAAGTCGGCCATGTCACGGTCAACCCCGAGGGCCGCCCCTGCCACTGCGGAAGCCGCGGCTGCCTCGACGTCGAGACCGACCCGCTGGCCTTCCTCACCGCCGCCGGGCGCGACCCGGGACCCGAGGTCTCCCTGCTCCAGCAGTCCAGGGACCTCCTGCGCACGGAGTACGACGACCCCGCCGTCCGGGCCGCGGGCCGGGAACTCGTCGACCGCCTCGGCCTCGGGCTCGCCGGACTGGTGAACATCCTCAACCCCGACCGCATCATCCTCGGCGGGCTCCACCGCGAACTCCTCGCCGCCGACCCCGAACGGCTGCGCGCCGTGGTCGCCGACCGCAGCCTGTGGGGGAGGAGCGGCGGCGTCCCCATCCTCGCCTGCACGCTCGACCACAACAGCCTGGTGGGCGCGGCCGAGCTGGCGTGGCAGCCCGTACTCGACGATCCGCTGAGCGCCCTCGGCTGAGACTCCCGTCGCCGGGCCGACCCACCCGAGTGGGGGCACCCCGGACACCTCGCCGCCCCCGAGCGGGTAGACGACGAGCTATGACCCACGAGCGCCCCGGCGCCCCGCATCGCGCGCACCGGTTCCAGCGGTGGTACCTCCGGTTCGTCTCCTCGCCCGTCGGCCTGGGCTGGAACCGCGCCCGTGAGATGGAACTGATGCACCGGGCCATGGGCTTCGCCGCGCTCGGCTTTCTCACCCTCGTGCCGCTGCTGGTGGTCGTCGCCGCGGCCGACCCGGCCAGCAGCCAGGGCTTCGCCCGCTGGCTGGGCCAGGCCCTCGGCGTCTCCCAGGTGTCCCAGGACCAGGTCGGTCAGCTCTTCGCCCCGCCGGGCACGGCGCTCCAGCGCACCACCGCCTTCGGTCTCGCCGCGCTCGCCGTCTTCGGACTGACCTTCGGCTCCGCCGTGCAGACCGGATACGAGAAGGTGTGGGACCTGCCCACCGCCCGCTGGCACACCATGTGGCGCCATGTCGTCTTTCTCGCCCTGCTCGTCTTCTCCCTGCTGGTCTTCGTCAACACGCCGGTACCGTCCGGATCCGCCCTCGGCGCGGCCGGCGGGGCGCTGGCGGATCTGATCGGCACGTTCCTGTTCTTCTGGATCTCCCAGCGACTGCTGCTCGGCGGCCGGGTCCGCTGGCGCGCCCTCGTGCCCGGGGCGGTGGCGACCGCGCTCTTCATGCTCGGTCTGCGGGTCTTCTCCCAGCTGGTGTTCTCCCCGCTGATCGCGTCGAACGCGGTCACCTACGGCCCGTTCGGAACCGTCCTCGTCATCCAGTCCTGGCTCGTCGGCGTCGGTGTGGTCGTCTATGGCGGCGCGCTGGTGGGACGGCTCGTGCACGAGGAGCGCGTACGCAGCCGACTGGAGCGCGAGTTCGGGGCCCGGCCCCCGGGCGGGCGGCGGAAGCAGCGGTGACGCCCCCGGGTACTCCCCGGGCCGTACGCACGGTGCCGCCGGCCGTACGACGACACGGGCCGCCCGCGGCGGGAGCCTCGGAAGCGACCAGGCAGGCACATCGTGCACGGCCACCACCGAGGAGCTGAACCGAGATGAACACCCTGGCGTTCGCCGGCGGGCACGGGCCCGGCCCGTGGATCCTGTTGTTTCCGTTGATCTGGGCGGCCGTCGCCATCGGCGCCGTCACCGTCCTGCGCCGCACCGGGGTGTGGCGCGGACACCGTGGTCCGCGGCCGTCGCACACCGGCCACACCCCGCCCGCCGTTCATGGCGAGAACTCGCCCATCGCCCTGCTGGGCCGCCGGTTCGCGGCGGGTGAGATCGACGAGGACGAGTACTGGCGCAGGCTCTCCGTCCTGGACGAGCAGTTCGGCCGCGCGGGCGGGGAGGGCCGGGCATGACCCGCGACCAAGGCCCCGCACCCCGCCACGGCGGGCCGGCCGGCTCCCCCCGGGCCGCCGCCCCCGCCGGGCCCACGGGAGCCGCCGGGCCCACGGGCCCGGGGACCGTCACCGCCCGCGGAGCGGACGGTGGTTCCGGCTCCGGGCCGGCCGCCGCCCGGGTCGTCGACGCCGTGAAGGTCTACGGCCGCGGCGACACCGAGGTGCGCGCCCTGGACGGGGTGAGCCTCGGCTTCCCGGCCGGCCGCTTCACCGCGATCATGGGCCCCTCCGGCTCCGGCAAGTCCACCCTGATGCAGTGCGCCGCCGGACTCGACACCCTGACCTCGGGCTCCGCGCTCATCGGCGACACCGATCTCGGCGGGCTCGACGACCGCGGACTCACCGTGCTGCGGCGCGAGCGCATCGGATTCGTCTTCCAGAGCTTCCATCTGATTCCCACGCTCACCGTCGCCGAGAACATCACCCTCCCCGTGGACCTCGCCGGACGACGGCCCGACCCCGCGTGGCTGGACACGCTGATCGACACCGTCGGGCTGCGCGACCGGCTGCACCACCGGCCGGGCGAGCTGTCGGGCGGCCAGCAGCAGCGCGTCGCCGTGGCCCGGGCGTTCGCCTCACTGCCCGACGTCGTCTTCGCCGACGAACCCACCGGGAACCTCGACTCCCGCGCGGGCGGCGAGGTGCTGCGCCTGCTGGGCCGTACGGTCCGCAGCACCGGGCGTACGGTCGTCATGGTCACCCATGACCCGGTGGCCGCCTCCCACGCCGACGAGGTCGTCTTCCTCGCCGACGGACGGCTCGTCGACCGGATGCCCGCCCCCACCGCCGAGCGCGTACTCGACCGGCTGAAGGCGTTCGACGTCCGCGCGGGCGCCGCGGAGGCGGCGGGATGAGCGGCGCCCGTACCTCCCTGCGGATCAGCCTCAGCTCCCTGCGGGCCCGCCGACGGCGCTTCGCGGGGACCTTCACCGCCGTACTCCTCGGTGTGGCCTTCCTGGCGGGCACCCTCGTCATGGGCGACACCCTGCGCGGCAGCTTCGACTCCCTGTTCGCCACCGCCAACCGGGGCACCGACGCCGTCGTCCGCGGCACCGGGGTGACGACCGTCTCCGGCGCGGTCGTCCGCAGGCCGGTGGCCACGGACCTCGCCGGCCGTATCGAGAAGGTCCCCGGGGTCGCCGCGGCCGCGCCCAGCGTCCAGGGCCCGGGCGTGCTCGTCGGCGCCGACGGCGAACCGATCGGCGGCCAGGGTCCGCCGACACTCGCCGGGAACTGGATCGAGGACCCCCGGCTCAATCCGTACGAGCTCGCCGAGGGCCGCGCCCCCGCCGCGAGCGGCGAGGTCGTCGTCAACCGGGGCGCCGCGAGCGCGGGCGGGCTGGAGATCGGCGACACCACCGTCCTGCGCACCCCCGAACCCGTGCAGGTCACCGTCGTCGGACTGGCCACGTTCGGCGGTGAGGACGGCATGGCCCGGACGACCTTCACCGGTATGACCCTCGCCGACGCCGGGAAGCACCTCACGGCGAAGCCCGGTGAGGCGGCCTCCGTCCAGGTGCGGGCCGGACCCGGAACGAGCCCGCGCGAACTGGTACGGGCCCTGGCTCCCGTACTCCCCGGCGGCGTCGAGGCCATCACCGGCCAGGAGGCCACCGAGGAGAACCGGGACGAGATCTCCGGCCAGTTCCTGGACCTGTTCACCACACTGCTGCTCGTGTTCTCCGGCATCGTCCTGCTGGTCGCGACGTTCTCCATCCACAACACCTTCGCGATCGTCATCGCCCAGCGCACCCGTGAGAACGCCCTGCTGCGGGCCCTCGGCGCCTCCCGCCGCCAGATCGTCGGAGCGACCCTCGCGGAGGCCGCCGTCGTCGCGGTGGCCGCGTCCGCCGCCGGGCTGCTCGGCGGCATCGGGATCGCGCTCGGCCTCCGGGCCCTCTTCCCGGCGCTCGGCTTCCCCTTCCCCGGCGGCGGACTCGTCGTGAGCGCCCCCTCGATGCTGCTGCCCCTGGCCGTCGGCGTGATCGTCTGCCTCGGCTCGGCGCTGCTGCCCGCAGTCCGCGCCGGGCGGACCGCACCGCTGGCCGCGCTGCGCGAGACGGCCGTGGACCGGTCGGCGGCCTCCCGTACCCGGGCGTACGCGGGAGGGGCCGTCGCCCTGGCCGGAACCGGCACCGTGCTGCTGGGCACGGTCGTCACACCCTCCGTCACCCTGGCCGCGACCGGCGCGGTACTCGCCCTGGCCGCCTTCGTGGTCCTCGGCCCGGTGGTGTCCTCCGCGGTCGTCGGAGTCCTCGCCGCTCCGCTCGATCGGCTGCGCGGCGCCCCCGGCCGCCTGGCCGGGCGCAATGCCCTGCGCAACCCCAAGCGCACCGCCGCCACCGCCACCGCGCTGATGACCGGGGTCGCGGTCGTGTCCCTCTTCACGGTCTTCGCGGCCTCACTGAAGGCGACCATGGACCGGACGGTCTCGCGTTCCTTCGCGGGCGATGTCGCCGTGAGCGCCCCGGCGTTCGGCGCCGGCGGCAGCGGGCTCAGCCCCCGGCTCGCCCCGGCACTCGCCCGGCAGCCCGAGGTGGCGACCGCCGTCGGACTGGGCACGGGAGTCGCCGAGGTGGACGGCGCGGGACGGCAGTTGACCGTCGCCGACCCCGAAGCGCTCGCCGCCTCGTTCGACCTCGGGACCGTACGCGGATCGCTCCGCGGACTCGGCACCGACGGCCTGGCCGTGGCCGGGACGGAGGCCGCCGAACACGGCTGGCGGCCCGGCTCCACCGTCGAACTCTCCTTCACCGACGGAGCGAAGCGGACGTTCACCGTCCGTGCGGTGTACGGGCAGTCGCAGCTCGTCGGCGACTATGTGATCACCCGCGACGCCTGGGCACCGCACCGCGGCCGGGACTCCGACACACTGATCGCCGTCACCTTCGAGGACGGTGTGTCCACCGCCGACGGCACGGCGGCCGTGGAGAAGACCGCGCGGGCGTACGGCAACCCCGAGGTCCAGACCCGTGACGCGTACGCGCGGTCGGCCGCGGAAGGCATCGACATGATGCTCAGCCTGGTCTACGCCCTGCTGGCGCTCGCCGTGGTGATCGCTCTGCTGGGCATCGCCAACACTCTCAGCCTCGCCGTCCACGAGCGCACCAGGGAGCTCGGCCTGCTGCGCGCCGTGGGCCAGACCAGGAGTCAGCTGCGCGCGATGGTGCGTTACGAGTCGCTCCTGGTGGCCGCGTTCGGCACGGCCGGCGGGCTGGCGCTCGGCGCGCTGCTCGGCTGGGTCCTCGTCAGGGCGTCGGCGAACGCCGGTGACACGGCGTTCGCCTTCGCCGTACCGCCCCTGCGGCTGGCACTGGTCGCGCTGGTCGGGCTGACCGCCGGAGCGGTCGCGGCCCGGGGGCCCGCGCGCCGGGCCGCACGGCTGGACGTCCTGCGCGCCATCGCCGTGGAGTGACGCGCCCGCACCCGCTGCCCGTGCCCGGGCCGGACGTGCGGTGGTCCGCGGCCTCCCGCCCGAGGCCCGCGGCCCACGGGCGGGGTACGAGCACACGCCGGAGGCGTACGAGTGCCCGCCCGGTCAGCTCCCAACGGCCGACCGGGCGCCCGCGTGCTCGCGCACCGCGTCCAGCGCGTGGGCGTCCAGCACGTGTGTGTCGAGCGTGTGCGGGCGCAGGGCGCGGGCGTGCGGCCCGTCCCCCGCCCCGGCGTACGCGGTCGAACGCGACGGAGGCGCCGCCGCGGGCGGGGCCGCGGCGAGCGAGAACCAGACGACCTTTCCCGTGTCGCCCTGGGGCCGCACACCCCAGTTCTCGCTGACGGCCGCAATCAGGGCGAGCCCCCGGCCGGAGGTGGCGAAGAGATCGCCGCCGTCGCGGAGCGTCGGCAGTCGTGGGTCGTGGTCCTGGACGGAGACCGTGAGCCGGTCGAGCAGCAGCTCGATGTCCACGGTGCACACCTTGTCGGGTTCCGCGTGTTGATGAACATTGGTCAGCAACTCGGTGACGCCGAGCGCGGCCTGGTCGATCAGAGGATCGAGGTGCCAGTAGCGCAGCTGCGCCGAGACGATTCTGCGGACCTGTCCGATGCGCGACGGCAGGGCTTGGAGCTCCACCGTGCAGTGCCTGCTTGGCTGGCTGATCACGGCTGCGACTCCCCGAAGTAGGTCCGGAAGAAGGCGGAGGATCGGATCCAGCAGGTGGCTGTCTGCTGATCGTTCCGGCGGAGGCTGGATCACAGCGTTACCGCCGGCGCACCCTGGGTGATGGTGTGAGACAAGCGTGAACCCGCGGAAGCGGTCCCGCAACTCAGACGCCCCGGGGTGCTCCGGCACCCGGGCTCCCGGGCCCGCCGGTGACCCCTGCCCGGTGCCGCGCGGCGGCTCAGTCCTCGGCGGCGCCCGCGCCGTGCACGGCCTTGAGGAATCGCCCGGCCAGGGTCTCGGCGTCGGAGTCGCGGTCGCGTTGACCCATGGTCAGCCGATACCGCTTGCCGTTGACCTTCAGGGCGGCGCTCGCCTCGTCCGTGAAGCGTGCCCGGCCCGCCCTGACCGCCCGGACGGGCGCGCTGTCGATCACCCGGCCGTAGCTGGTGAGCAGCTGGAGCCGGCCGTCCTTGATGAGGACCTGTCCGGCTTTGGTGAGCGAGCGCGGCCACCGCTCGATCCGTACGCCTGTGGCCCGGAATTCGGGCTCCGCCATGGCCATCGGCCCCTCCTCCCCTTCGTCGCGACATCTGCTGGCAGTCTGCACAACTCCGGGGCTGTGCACCAGTGGATGCGGACCGTGCTGTGTGAATCCTGCCCACAAGTGTCCCTCATGGATCCTCAAAGCGAGGGTTTTCGCAGGTGAGGGCCGTACTGTGACACTCGGGAAACGGAGTCGAGAGCGGCACAGGGACGGCGGGCATGGGCACCAGCGAGAAGCGGGCGACGGGCGGGGCGACGGCGACGGGCGATGTCGACCGCACCGATCCGGACTACCGGGCATGGCTGAAGGACGCCGTCCGCAAGGTGCAGGCGGACGCCAACCGCTCGGCCGACACCCATCTGCTGAGGTTCCCGCTGCCCGAGGACTGGGGCATCGACCTCTATCTGAAGGACGAGTCCACCCACCCGACCGGCAGCCTCAAGCACCGGCTGGCCCGCTCCCTCTTCCTCTACGGCCTCTGCAACGGCTGGATCCGCCCCGGAAAGCCCGTCATCGAGGCGTCCAGCGGCTCGACCGCCGTCTCGGAGGCGTACTTCGCCAAACTGATCGGCGTCCCCTTCGTGGCGGTCATGCCCCTCACCACCAGCGCCGAGAAGATCCGGCTGATCGAATTCCACGGCGGGCAGTGCCACTTCGTGGACGACTCGCGCAGGATGTACGAGGAGTCCTCGGCGCTCGCGGAGCGGACCGGCGGCCACTACATGGACCAGTTCACGTACGCGGAGCGGGCCACCGACTGGCGCGGCAACAACAACATCGCCGAGTCCATTTACCAGCAGCTGCGGCTGGAGCGCTATCCCGAGCCCGCGTGGATCGTCGCGACGGCCGGGACCGGTGGCACCTCGGCGACCATCGCGCGCTATGTGCACTACATGCAGTACGACACGCTGATCTGTGTGCCGGACCCGGACAACTCCTGCTTCTTCGACGGCTGGACCCGGGGCGACCCCGGGGCCACCAGCGACCGCGGCTCCCGTATCGAGGGCATCGGACGCCCCCGTATGGAGCCCAGTTTTGTACCCGGCGCCATCGACCGGATGATGAAGGTCCCCGACGCGGCGAGCGTCGCCGCCGTACGGGCGCTGGACACCGTCGTCGGACGCAAGGCGGGCGGCTCCACCGGCACGGGCCTGTGGAGCGCGCTGAAGATCGTCGGGGAGATGCTCGCCGAGGGACGGCGGGGGAGCGTGGTCACTCTGCTGTGCGACCCCGGCGACCGCTATCTCGACAAGTACTACTCCGACGCGTGGCTCGCCGAACAGGGCCTGGACATCGCGCCGTACACCGCGGCGATCGAGCGGTTCCTCGCCACGGGGGAGTGGACCGGCTGACCCCGGGCCCGGTGCCGCCGCCGTCCCGCCCGGTGACCGGGGCCCGCGCGCACGGGCCGGGGCCGGGGCGCCGCGCGGTCAGCGGGCGGCGGAATCACCGATCCTGCGGTCCAGTTCGCGCATCGCGCCCCGGAAGGACACCCCGAGCCCCGGCCCGGCGAACCGGACCACGGCCCGGGTCACCGGGGAGCCGTCCGCCGCGAAGGTCCACCGCACCCGGCTGCCGCCGTCCGGCGCCGGGGTGATCCGCCAGTCCTCCAACAGCGCCCGCAGACCGGGCACATTGGTGGTGTCGACGCGATAGGCGTACCGCTCGCCGGGGTCCGTCGCCAGGATCGTCTCCGAGAAGAAGGCACCGATCCGGAGCCTGATGTCCCGTCCGGCGCCGCCGCGGGTGGGTACCGCCGTCGAGACGGCGTCGAACCACTCGGTCCAGCCCGGCACATCCTCGGCCAGCGCCCGGTACACCACCGCCGGGGCGGCCGAGAGCCCGGCCGAGTGCACCAGCCGGACGGGCGCGGTGTCGATGAAGCCGAGTTCCACGTGCCGAAGCCGACGAGCCATGGACCGTACCTCCCGGGCAGGGTGACAGGGCTCGAACACGATAGCCGCCGCGCTGCCGGCCGCCCCCACCCGGTCCCGGTGGCGGCGGAGTCCTGCCCGGGGCGGTCCGGGCTCCTGTCGCCCCGGCACGCCCGCCGGGCGGAACGGCCGCGCCCAACAGCCGGGTCACAAGGCGCCGGTGAGGGCCCGTCAGATGGTTTCGGTCGCGGGTACGGAGCCGCGGCCCCCGGACCCGTACGGGAGCGGCCCCGCCCCCCTCGCTCCGGTCCGGCCGCGGTGGCGCGCCCGGACCGCCGGACCGCCCGGCGCCCGGACGAAGGCGGTCCGCACCGAACCCGCCCGGTGCGGGCGGTGCGTCCGGCCGGTGCCGCGGGTACCGGCCTCCGGGCTGCGGACACCCGGCACGGAGCAACCCCTTCGCGCTAGTGTGCGTACGTGAACCCTCATGTCGTTGTGGGATTCGGACCCGCCGGCGCGGCCACCGCCCGGCTGCTGGCCGAGAAGGGGCACTCGGTCCGCGTCGTCACCAGGTCGGGCGGGAGCCCGGAGCCCGGCATCGAGCACGTCGCGGCGGACGCGGCGGACGGCAGGCGGCTGACCGAGGTGTCGCGGGGCGCGGCCGCGATCCACAGCTGTGCCGCGCCGCCCTACCACCGCTGGGCGAGTGAATGGCCCCCGCTGGCCTCGTCGGTCTGCGCGGCGGCCGAGGCGACCGGGGCCGTCCTGGTGATGCTCGGCAATCTCTACGGCTACGGTCCGGTGGACGGCCCCCTGACCGAGCGGCTGCCGCTCGCGGCGACCGGCCCCAAGGGCAGGGTGCGCGCAGCCGTGTGGGAGCAGGCGCGGAAGCTGCACGAGCAGGGCCGTATCAAGGCGGTCGAGGTGCGGGCATCGGACTTCTTCGGGCCCGGAGTGACCGATGGCGGACACCTGGCCGCGCGGGTCGTGCCGCGGGTGCTGCGGGGCAGGCCGGTCTCCGTGCTCGGGGATCCGGACGCACCGCACAGCTGGAGCTATCTCCCCGATGTGGCCAGGGCCCTGCACGAGGTCGCGGGCGAGGAACGGGCCTGGGGACGGGCCTGGCACGTCCCGACGCGGCCCGCGCTGTCCACCCGGGAGAGGGAGTGTCTAATCAACGGCTCTGTCGCAGATTCGGTGGTGACGGAAAGTCATGGACAGAGTGCCTGATTGAGCCGTGCGGATGTCCACCCGGAACTCCCGCCCTACTTGGTGGCGGTCCCAGAACCCAGGTGTCGTATGGCAGCCTGAGCTGGGCGAATCACTGCATGTAACGATCGTCACCGTTCGTTACCATCGAATGTGAGACAGGGCCGTTAAATTGACACACCCGCCGCGACGGAGGTAGTGGTTGTGACAGGTTATGACGTGCTTGCCGAGGTGTACGAATGGCTCATCTCGGATGCAAAGTTGCCTCCAGCCGAGTTCGCTGCGTCGTTCGACGACATCCTCAATCTCCTGCCGTCGAATGCTCACGTCCTCGACTGTTCGTGCGGAACCGGACAGTTGGCGGTTGGCCTCGCCGGTCGTGGCATGCAGGTTGTCGCAACTGACGCCAGCGAGGCGATGGTTCGTCGGACTGCAGAGTTGTCTGAGGAGTTCGGGGCATCCGTCCGGGCCGTACGGGCGAACTGGGAAGAGTTGCCCGACCATTTCCAGGACAACACATTCGACATGGTGTTCTGCGTTGGCAACTCGCTTCACCATGCCACGGGCGCGACAGGCAGGGGTGCTGCTCTGGAGTCGATGTCACGGCTTCTGCGCCCCGGCGGGCGCTTGGTACTCACATCCCGCACTTGGGAACTCGTGAGGGCCAGAGGTTCCCGGCTGGAGATCAGTGACCGACTCGTCCGCCGGAACGGTCGCGATGCCGTCGTGGTCTACCGCTGGGAGATTGCGCCGCATTGGGAGGAGGAGCACCACATCGAGATTGCGATCGCGCAAGTTGATGCGACCGGGTTGGTTCTTGTCCGCTCGGAACTGCTGTCCTGCTGGCCCTACCGGTACGAGGAACTCGAAGTCGATCTGCACCGAGTCGGACTCCAGACGGAACTGAGCACGTTCGATCTTGAGGCCGAGAACTACATGGTGGTCGCGAGCAAGGTATAAACACCGGACTCTCAAGGCGACGTGATCCGGCACACGGGGATCTTCGCCCCGCTACGGGCCTTGGACCTGCCCGTCGGCCACGTCGTCACGGTCGGCAGCGCCGACCGGGCGCGTCCGGCTGGAGGACCGTGTCCCGGTCGGCGAGATCCTGAACCGATACCGGGAAGGCGAACTCGCCCCCGGCCTGGCGGCCGAGTAAGGGGTAAACGAGCGGTTCGTCTACCGGATGCTCGCCAAGCACGGAGTGCCCCGACACCGCGACGCGAGGAAGGTGAACCGGTGATCCCCGGACCGCACCGGCACAAGGGTGGCGCCACCCAGCTCGGCGCCGCACCCGGGACCTCCGGCCCCTTCGGCACCTGCACAGATCAAGACGACCCTGAGCCGCAGGAAACCGACGACCCCGGCGGCGAGCCGCACTTTGCGGCTGGTGTCTGAGCTAGGACTCCGGGGCCGTCACCGAGGTGAGCGCGGTGCACGGCACCTGAGCCGCGTGCGCGCCCCAGTCGGTGACCCGCCGCCACGCCTCCCCGGCGGGCAGCGCCACCTCCCGCGTCAGCCGGAAGGCGGTCATTCGTCGGGGACGGTCTCGCCCGCCACCACCAGACCGCCCGGCAGATACTCCTCGATCTCCTCGCGCGCGGCGGCGGACAGCCCCGCGTCCGTCACCAGCGCGTCCACCTCCGTCAGCCGGGCGAACGAACTCAGGCCCACCGTCCCCCACTTGGTGTGGTCCGCCACCACGACCACCCGCCTCGCCGACCGTACGAAGTGCCGGTTGGTCTCCGCCTCGGCGAGATTGGGCGTGGAGAGCCCGGCCTCCACCGAGATGCCGTGCACGCCGATGAACAGCACATCGAAGTGGAGCGTGCGGATCGCGGTGTCCGCCACCGGCCCCACCAGGGTGTCGGAGGGGGTGCGCACCCCACCGGTCAGCACCACCGTCGCCCCGCGCGGCCGGGCGGAGCCCGGAGCGGCACCGGGCGCGGGCCGGTGGGCCGTGTGCAGCACATCGGCCACCCGCACCGAGTTGGTGACCACCGTCAGATCGGTGACGTCCACCAGCTGCTGGGCCAGCGCGTACACCGTCGTGCCCCCGGCCAGCGCGATCGCCGTCCCCGGGGTGACCATGGCCGCCGCCGCCCGTGCGATGTCCTCCTTGGCCGGCAGCTCCAGACCCGACTTCGCCTCGAACCCCGGCTCGTGGGTGCTCGCCTCGGCCACCGGGACCGCACCGCCGTGGACCTTCTCGACGACACCCTGCCGGGCCAGCGCGTCCAGATCCCGGCGCACGGTCATGTCGGAGACATTGAGCCTGCGGGTCAGTTCGTTGACCCGCACGCCACCGCGCCTGCGCACCTCGTCGAGGATGAGTGAGCGCCGCTGTTCCGCGAGCAGGTTCTGGTTGTCGGTCACCGCCGTGGCCGGTCCTTCCGTCTCGTCGTACGCGATGGCACCAAGGGCGCTCATCCTCCCACGGTCGCCTCCAAGGGGGCTCGCGGAGATTCGGCGAGCGCCCTGCCGCGAACCGCCCGAATCCGGGATTCTGAGGTACGAACGCCGCACGGCCGCCCATCGGGTGGTCTGCCCACCCAGAGAGCGAGCCGCAGAAGTGTCCGCTGAAACCCCGGCCCCGCGCAGTGGAGGGCCCGCGCTCGAACTGCTGGTCCACGGCGTCGGGGGAGCCGGCCCGCAGGAGATGCTCGGCGACCCGCGTACGGTACGGATCTCCGGGGACGAGAAGGCCGCCGTGTTCCGGCGCACCGACGACGAGCACGCGGACGAGAGCCACGAACACCACGAGCCGGCCGGCCCACACGACCCCGCCGCGCCCTGGGACAGACCCGTCCCCGAGGCGTACTGCTGGTCCAACCTCACCTCCGGCAACAGCGCCCGCGCCCTGTGGCTGCTCCTCCTGCCCTTCATGGTCGTCAACCTCGCGCACTGGATGCGCCCCCGGGCCGGCGGCCTCGCCCGCACGACCCGGCTGTACGGAGCACTGGTGCGGCTGGTGGCGCTGAGCCTCACCGTGCTGCTGACGGCCGCCGCCTGCGAGGTGGCGCTCGATCTGCTGGCGTGGCAGTGCGCCGCGCTCGCGGAGTGCGCGGACGGGAGGTCGTGGCTCGGCTTCCTCTCCGCCGCCCGCGGCGGCTGGTGGTCGCAGCCCGGCCGACGGCTCGCGCTCGCCTCGCTCGTCCCGGCGGCCCTGGTGGGACTGCTCTGGTACCTCTCCCACCGCACCTGGAGCGCGTACGAGTCCCAGCGTCCGCCGACGGGCGAGGGGGTGGGCGAGGGCGGACGGGGACCCGCCCCCGACCCCGCGGCCGAGGACGGCACGGCGGCCGGGCGGCCCGCTCTGGGCCGCCCCGGATTCTGGTACGGCAGGCGGCTCGTCGCCCGGCTGCGCGCCGCCCACACGGCCGCCGGACTCCTCACGGTCTCCGCCGCCGTCGCCGGGGCCGCCGCCCGCCACGACCGGTCCGGTGAACACACCCTTCTGACGGTCTGCGGGGTACTGCTGGAGGCCGTTCTCGTGCTGGGCATGGCCGCCGTGGTGCTGGTCGTCTTCCGCAGGGGGCGCAGCGAGCGGCGGTTCGACGCCCGCGCCGACCGCGCGGCCGTCCGGATCCTGCCCGCCGGATCGCTCACGGTGTTCGCGCTGTCCCTGCTGTACGCCTCCTGGTCCCGGCCGCTGTGGCAGTCCCGGGGCACCCTGCCGGGAGACACGACGTTCCGGGTCATCGTCCTCGTGCAGGGCGCCCTGGTCGTCGCGCTCGCGGTCACCGCGCTCGTCCTGCACCGCCGCGCGCGCCACCCGCGTACCGTGCTGGCCGGACTGGGCGGGCCGGCCGTCGCCATGCTCGCCTGCGCGCTCGGCGGGGTGATGACCGGAGGGGTCGCCCAGCGGGTCGCCGACTGGCTGGACGGGCCCGGCACGCCCGGCATGGACGGCGACGGCTCGATCCCCGGCCCGCCCGTACTGCTCAGCTGGCAGGCATCCGTCATCCCCGTTCTGCTGGTCCTGCTGCTGATCCCGGCCGTCGCCCTCGGCGGGCGGACCTGGCTGGCGGCCCGCCGGCTGCGGGAGACCGTCGAGCGGGACTACGCGAGAACGGTGCCCGCGCCCGGCCGGTGGCGGCCCGACCCGGCCAGGACCCGCCGGATCGCCCGCGCCAGGGCCCGGGCCTCGGTCACCGACGGCACACCCCGGATCGTCGGCGTCGTCGCGGGCTCCGCCCTGTTCCTGGGCGCCGGCGCCGTCATCGGGGCCTGGATCAGCGACGAGGTCCCCGGCAAGGCGTTCGGCGACGGCGGCGGCCTCGCCGAGGCCGCCGCCGAGACCGCGCAGTCGCTGGGCTCCTGGCTGGTCGGCCTCGGCTTCATACTGTTCGTCACCTGGGGCCGCCGCGCCTACCGCGACGCCTCCGCCCGGCGCACCATCGGCATCCTCTGGGACGTCGGCACCTTCTGGCCGCGCGCCGCGCACCCGTTCGCACCGCCGTGCTACGCGGAGCGCGCCGTCCCCGATCTCACCTGGCGCATGTGCACCTGGACCGAGCGGACCGGCGGACGGCTCGTGATCTCCGGTCACTCCCAGGGCAGTGTGCTGGCCGCGTCGGCGGTCTGGCAGCTGCCCGCCGCCACCCGGGGCCGGGTCGCCCTGCTGACGTACGGCTCACCCCTGGAACGGCTGTACGGCCGCTGGTTCCCCGCCTACTTCGGGCCCGACGCCCTGGCCGACCTCCGTGACGAGGTGCACTGCTGGAGCAATCTGTGGCGGCACACCGACCCGATCGGCGGGCCCGTCCTCGTACCGGCCGCACGGAAGCCGGCACCCGACCGGGAGGTCCTCCTGGACCCGGTGGCGTACGGCCGGTCACGCCGGCACCCGCTGCCCGAACCGATCCTCGGGCACTCCCAGTACCAGGCCGACCCGGTCTTCGACACGGCCCGCGCTGAACTGCTCGGGCTGCTGCCCGGCGTCCCCCGCCAGCCGGGGCGACCGGCCGGCGCGGACCGGCGGGCTCAGGGCAGTTCGGGCAGATCGTCGGGGTAGAGCAGGGTCAGGGCGTCCGTGTCGGTCTCGGCCAGCTCGGCGACCCGGCCCGCGTGCCGCTCGACCATCGACTCGAAGGTCTGGCGCGCGGTACGGCCGTTGCCGAACGCGGGCCCCTTGGGCAGCTCGGCGAAGTACTTCAGCAGTGCCTCGCCGGTGCCGTCGGCCAGGCGGTACTCGTGCTCGTCGGCCTGCTGTTCCACGATCCTCAGCAGCTCACCGGCCCCGTAGTCCTGGAAGGTGATGGTCCGGGAGAAACGGGAGGCCACACCGGGGTTGACCGAGAGGAACCGCTCCATCTCCGCGGTGTACCCGGCGACGATCACCACGACCGCGTCCCGGTGGTCCTCCATCAGCTTCACCAGGGTGTCGATGGCCTCCTTGCCGAAGTCCCGCCCGGAGTCCTCGGGGGAGAGGGCGTACGCCTCGTCGATGAACAGCACCCCACCGCGCGCCCGGTCGAACGCCTCCTGGGTGCGGATCGCGGTGGAGCCGATGTGCTCACCGACGAGATCGACCCGGGAGACCTCGACCAGATGCCCGCGCTCCAGCACCCCGAGCGACGCCAGGATCTCGCCGTACAGCCGCGCGACCGTCGTCTTGCCGGTGCCGGGGGAGCCGGTGAACACCAGATGCCGCCGCACGGACGCGGCTTTGAGCCCCGCCTCCTGGCGGCGCCTGCCCACCTCGATCATGTTCGTGAGGGAGCGGACCTCGCGCTTGACGCTCTCCAGGCCCACCAGCGCGTCCAGTTCACCGAGAACGGCGTCCGAGCCGCGCGCCGGCTTTTCCGGGGCGGACTCGGCGGCCGGGGCGGACTGCGCGGTGGCCGCCGCGGGACCGGGGGTCCGCACCGAGGTCAGTACGGCCGTCACCGGCTCGGAGGCGCCGCCGCGGCCCGCCGGGGGCAGGACGGCGGACTCGTCGCTGGTGCAGTCCTCGACCAGCGGCAGCCCGGGCTCCGCGAACTCATAACCCCCGCGGGCGCACCGCTCGGTGCGGCACTTGTGCAGGGCCGTGCGGCAGCCGTCCATCACATGGAAGCCGTAACCACCGCTGCCCGTCACCCGGCAGCCGCGGAAGGTGCCGCGGCCCTCCGCCGACACATAGAAGCCCGCCTCGGCGGGCGAGGTGACCGTACAGCGCTCGATCACCGGGTCCGCGCCCTTGGTGACGATCACCCCGGTCTGCGCCGCGTCGACGGTGCAACCGCTGAGCGTGCCCCCGCTGCCGTGGTCGCGGAACCACGCTCCCGTGGACGCCTCCCTGATCCGGCAGTCGTCGAGCTGCGCGGTGGCGCCGTCGCTCACCGACACCGCCGTATTGCGGATCTGGGACAGATCGCTGTCGACGACATCGACCCGCGACCCGCGGTCCAGCACGAACAGCGCGTCCGGGACGTCGTGGACGCGGCAGGAGTCGAGGACGGCGGTCGCGCCGTCGCTGATCCAGACGGCGGGGTAGTCGCCCGTGCTGTCGTGTATCTCGCACTGGTTGGCGTCCACCCGGGTGCCCGGGTCCCAGACCGACAGGCCGTTGCGCCCGAAGCGGCGCACCGTGGAGCGGGTGAGCGTCAGCACCGACCGGGAGCGCAGGTCGATCGCGTTCTCCGGGATGTCGTGGATGTCGCAGTCGGAGAGCGTGAGCACGGCGTCGGTGTCGAGGGTGACGCCGTCGGCCGACGTGCGGTGCACACGGGAGTCGGTGAGGTGCGCCGAGGCGCGTGAGGCGATCTGCACGCCGGCGCCCTTGATCTCGTACACCTCGCAGCCGATGGCCTCCAGCCCGCTGCCCTCCCCGGTCACCGTCAGGCCCGCGCCCGAGGCGTGGTGCACCCGGCAGCGCTCCAGCCGGGGATGGCCGCCGTCGCGCACCGAGACCCCGGACTGGCCCGCCGCGACGACCTCGCACTCCTCGAACACCCCGCCCGCGCCCTCCAGCACGGCGATGCCGACACCGGCCGGATTGTCGACGACGACCCGACGCACGGTGGGCCGCGCCGCGCCGCGCACCTCCAGACCGGCGGCCGAGCGGGTGGAGATCCGCAGATCGACCAGCTCGGGGGTGCCGTCCTCCACCAGCAGCGCGGGCGCCGTCGTGTCCTGCCCCTCCACATGGAGGTCCTGGACGGTGGCCGAGGCGCGCACGGTCAGCGGCACTCCGTCGGCGGGCGCGATCCGCACCGAACCGACCGCGCCCTCGGGTCCGCGCAGGGTGACCGCCCGCTGCACCACGAGGTTCTCGCGGTACGTCCCCGGCGCGACGGTGAGGACGTCGCCGTCCCCGGCGGCCTCCAGGGCGGCCGCGAGCGAGGCGTACTCACCTGTGCGGCGCCGCCACCGCGATGTGCCGGTGTGGGTCACCTGAACCGTGCCCTGTGCCATCGTGCTGCTCTGCCCCCACCTCGGGAATGTCGCTCCGCCGCGCCCCGTTGCGGGGACGCCCTTGGTGATCTGTCTCCCGGCCGGTGTCCGGTCGGTGCCGGCCGGCCGACGCCGTGTCCGTCCGACACCGCGGCCGACTCCGCCGTGCACGGGGAGAAGATCCCGATCCCCGCGAGCGGGGGTCGCTCCACCGTAGCGTGAGTGACGGGCGGGAGTTGACGAATCGGGAGGTCAGCTGCCCGCGCCCGCCCGTCCCCAGTCGGGGCCCGCCGCCGCCCAGGCCCGGTCGAGACGTGCGTGTCTGCGGCGCACCAGCTGCCGCACGAGCAGTCTTCTGGCGCCTTCGGTCAGCCCCGCCGAGGCCAGGGCCGCGCCCACGCCCGCCAGGACGCCCTGCGTCCTGACCGATGACGCGTCCAGGGGCCGGCCGGTGATCCGGCCCGAGCGGTCGGCCCAGACGGTGAAGGTGTCGCCCGCGCGCGGACGCGCCAGTGGGGAGGCGAGTCTGCCGGTGTGTCTGCTGCCGTCCGCGGCCGTCCACGCGGCGATCACGGAGCGCCGCTCCTGGGAGGCCGGCACGCCGGGGAGATACATCCGGGTCGACGACTCGGGGGCCGGTCCGAGGACCGTGGCGGTGATCTGGAGGCGCTGCTGCCGCTGTGCGCGCGCCTGCTGGCGCATGGACTCCTCGGTGAGGCCGCCGGTGATCCAGCCGATGACCGGGGCGGCACTGACGATCAGTAACGCGGCGACGAGCGCCACCCATGCCTCGACGAGATCGGTCGCGCGGCGTACCGGATTGCCGCGCCAGCGCCAGAGTCCCGCTGCTGCCCGCACTGCCGCACCTCCTTCCCTCCGTGATAGCCCGGCACGGCACGGCGCACGGACGAGTCGCGGGAAAGAGAGAGGTACGTCACCCCTCGCCTTCACCCTGCCGTAGGCCCAACGTCCGCGGTACGGCGCGGGGTTCCCACAGACCTCTTCGGGTGCGAACCCCGCGGCCCTCGCGGGCGGGCGGTTTCAGGGTGACGGTGATACGGATCCTGTCCGGGGCCCGGGCCGCCGGAACGTGCCGGCCCCCGGTCAGTACCCCTGGCCCGGATGCGGGCGGGTGTACTGGCTGTTGTACGCGGTGGGCCCCTGCGCGGGCGGCGGAGCGGGCCGGGCGGCGGCCGGGCGCATCGCCTCGTAGCCGCCGGCCGCCGGGCGCTGGGGCTGCTGCTGGCCCTGGGGGCCCGGGTATCCGCGCTGCGGTGACGGCTGCTGCGGAATGTAGGGCGCGGCGGCCTGCTGCAGCGGCACGGGCTGCGGCATCTGCTGCGGATAGCCGTACGGGGGCGTCGGCTGGTGCATCGAGGGAGCGGCCGGCAGGGCCGGCAGAGCCGCGGGGAGTGCCGGCAGGTAGCTGTTGCCGGTGTCGTACGCGGAGGGCACTCGGATCGGGGCGATCTGAGGCGTGCCCCGCTCTGCGACCAGGGAGTCGTAGATCGGGGTGTCGGCGAACGACGGAGCGGAGTAGTAGCCGCCGCCGTAGGTGACGCGGGGGGAGGTCATGGCACATAAGTTAAGCCCTGAGTTGTGGGTTAGGGGAGTCCGATAAGAAGGTTGTTTCGGGAGAGGCGAGTGACCGTCGATCCCCAATGTGAGCGAATCTGGGAAAAACGGTCGCCGATTCGAGCAAGAATCGTGTAAAGAGCGAGCTGAGCGCCGGTTACTCGTGCGTCGGCACGGGCGCTCGGGGGGCCCGGGGGAATAGGTTGGCGCCCAGCGAATTGTCCGGACACTCCGACTCGCGAGGGGGCGAGCATGTCTATGCTTAAGGGAGCCAACACTCCGGTGGCGGCGCAGCGGGTGCGTGTCGAACTGGGCTGGCGGCAGGGCCCGTCGGTACCGGATGTCGACGCGTCCGCGCTGCTCGTCGACGCAGGCTCCGGCAAGGTCCGGTCGGACGCGGACTTCATCTTCTACAACCAGCCGGCGCACGCCTCCGGGGCCGTGCGCCACGAGGGGAAGCAGAACGCGGCGGGCGGTGTCACCGACGTCATCGGCGTCGACCTCACCGGTGTGGAGCCCTCGATCGGGAAGATCGTCCTCGCCGCGTCCGCCGACGGCGGCTCCTTCGGACAGGTGCCGGGGCTCTACATCAGGGTCGTCGACGCGGTGTCCGGAGCCGAGGTCGCCCGCTACGAAAGCCAGGACGCGAGCGTCGAGACGGCGTTCGTCCTCGGCGAGCTCTACCGGCGCCAGGGCGCCTGGAAGTTCCGCGCGGTGGGCCAGGGGTACAGCACCGGCCTGGCCGGTCTGGCCACGGACTTCGGCATCACGGTCGACGAACCGCAGCAGCCCGCCCCGCAGCCTGCTCCCGCCCCGGCGCCGCGGGTCAGCGCCCCGCCCGTGGCGCCCCCGCCGGTCGCGCGGCCCCCCGCCCCGCCCGCCCCCGCGCCCGTGGCACCGGCCCCCGCGCCCACGGCTCCCGTACGCCTGAGCAAGGTGACGCTGACGAAGGAGACCCCCACCGTCTCCCTCACCAAGCAGGGCGGCACCTCCGGGACCATGCGCGTCAATCTCAACTGGCAGGTCCGCAAGCAGTTCAAGGGCTGGGGCGCCAAACTCGGCCGGGCCATCGCCGTGCACGGCGACCTGGACCTCGACCTGTGCGCCCTCTACGAACTCGTCGACGGCAGCAAGGGCGTGGTCCAGGCGCTCGGCAACGCCTTCGGCGCCCTCCACCAGCCCCCTTTCATCCACCTCGACGGCGACGACCGCACCGGCGGCACGTCCGGCGAGAACCTCACCATCAACCTCGACCACCAGCAGTACTTCCGGCGGATCGTCATCTTCGTCACCATCTACGAGGGCGCGCGCAGCTTCGCCGATCTCGACGCCCACGTCACCCTCCAGCCGCAGCACGGAGCGCCCATCGAGTTCTCGCTGGGCGAGTGCACCGTGCCCTCCACGGTCTGCTCCCTCGCACTGATCACGAACACCGGCTCGGACCTCGTCGTCCAGCGCGAGGCGCGCTTCCTGGTCCCGGAGCGCGGAGTCAGCCCGCAGCGCACCGTCGACTACACCTACGGCTGGGGAATGAACTGGACACCCGGCCGCAAGTGAGCCGCGGGCGGGGCGAGTCGCGCCGCGGGTGACCCCGCGGCGCGGCCGTCGCCGGCCGTCGGGGCGCCCGCTCGCCGACGTCCTCCGCCCGCCCGGTCAGGTCTCCTCGGGCGCGACCCCGGGACGGGCGTACGTACGCCCCTTCCAGGCCGCGCCACGGCCCCGGTAGTGCTGCACCGCCGAGTCGACCGTCATCAGCAGATAGAGCAGGGCGGTGAACGGCAGCACCAGGGCGAGGAGCGGCGACCGCCGGTAGTAGCGCAGCATCGGCAGATACGTCGCCGCCATCACCGCCTGCGCCACCCCTCCGGCCCACGCGGCGGGCGCGTCGCCCCCGATGACGCCCACGGCCAGCGCGACCGGCGGCACGAGATACACCAGCGTCAGCCCCATCACGGTCCCCACCAGCAGCAGGGGGCTGTACAACAGTTGGGCGTACGCGCTGCGCGACACCATCCCCCACAGATCCGCCAGCCGCGGATACGGCCGTACGCTGTCCACCCGCTCCGCGAGCCCCAGCCAGATCCGGCCGCCGGACCGCTTCACCGCCCGCGCCAGCGACACGTCGTCGATCACCGCCTGGCGGATCGAGTCCGGGAGCCCCGCGCGGTCGGCCGCCTCCATACTCAGCAGCACACAGCCGCCCGCCGCCGCGGCCGTGCGGGCCCCGGGCCGGTTCACCCACCGGAACGGGTAGAGCTGGGAGAAGAAGTAGACGAACGCGGGCACCACCAGGCGCTCCCAGCCGCCGGCGACCCGCAGCCGCGCCATCTGCGACACCAGGTCGAGCCGGTGGTCGCGGGCCGCGGCGACCAGGGTGCGCAGACTGTCCGGGTCATGGGCGATATCGGCGTCCGTCAGCAGCAGATACGCGGGGCCGCGCGACCTGGCCAGCGCCATGCCGTGCCGCAGCGCCCACAGTTTGCCCGTCCAGCCCGGCCCGGGCTCGCCGGGGGAGACCACCGTCAGCGGCAGCCCTCCGTACCGCTCGGACAGCGCGCGGGCCACGTCCGCCGTCCCGTCCGTACTGCCGTCGTCGACGAGCACGATCCCGGCGTGCCCGGGGTAGTCCTGGGCCAGCAGCGAGGGCAGGCTGTCCGGCAGGACGGCGGCCTCGTCCCGCGCGGGCACCACCACGACGACATCCGGCCACGAGTCCGGCGCGCCGGGAGCCGTGACACGGGGCGGCAGCCGCTGGTCCGTGCGCCAGAAGAAGCCCTGACCCAGCAGCAGCCACCCCCAGGCGAGCAGCGATCCGACGGCGGTCCAGGCAAGGGGGCTCATGCGCCGCAGTCTGCCGCACCGCACCGGTTCCACGAGGCCGGTCGACTATGGTGACCGGGTGAAGATCGCGCTCATGGACTCCGGAATCGGCCTCCTCGCGGCGGCCGCCGCGGTACGCAGGCTGAGGCCGGACGCGGATCTCGTGCTCTCCTCCGACCCCGACGGGATGCCCTGGGGTCCGCGTACGCCCCGGGACGTCACCGAACGGGCCATCGCCGTCGCCCGCGCCGCCGCCGCCCACGCGCCCGACGCCCTGATCGTCGCCTGCAACACCGCCTCCGTGCACGCGCTGCCCGCGCTCCGCGCCGAACTGGAGCCCGCGATCCCGGTGATCGGCACGGTGCCCGCGATCAAACCGGCGTCGGCGGGGGGTCGTCCCTTCGCGATCTGGGCGACGCCGGCCACCACCGGCAGCCCCTACCAGAGCGCCCTCATCCGGGACTTCGCCGGGCCCGCCGCCGTGACCGAGGTGCCCTGTCCGGGTCTCGCCGACGGCGTCCAGCTCGCCGACGAGGCCGGCATCGAACGCGCGATCGCCGCCGCCGCCGCGCTGACCCCCGAGGACGTCGGCGACGTCGTCCTCGGGTGCACCCACTACGAACTGGTCGCCGCACGCATCCGCGCCGCCATCGGGCGCCCCGTCGTCCTGCACGGCTCGGCCGACGCGGTCGCCGCCCAGGCGCTGCGCCGGATCGGCGCCCCGGCCGCCGACCGGCCGGGGCCGCCCGGCGGGCTCACCGTGATCCTCAGCGGCCGGGAGTCCGTCCTGTCCGACCAGGCGCTGGGATACGCCGAGGCGCGGCTGCTCCGGGCGGTGACGTCCGCGCGCTGAAGGTGACGGTCCCCGGGCCACCGGTGCGCCCGTCCCCCGTGGCCTCCCGTGCCGGATGTGATCCTCATGACGGACCCCATGCCGGTGCGCCGGAAGCTGGGTACTCTGCTCGCATGAGGGAGCCTTCCCACGACTCGACGCCCCCCGCGCCCGCCGAGCCCGTCCCCGCGATCTGGACCGGCCGTGCGACCAACCGCGTGCAGTGGCTGCTGGCCGTCGCCGGCGCCGCCTGCATCGCGCTCGGCATCGAGCTGGCGGTCGTGTCCAACTGGACCTCGGGCGTCGCCCCGCTGGTGATGTCCGTGGTCGGCTGTGTCGCGGCCGGTCTGCTGATGCTCTACGGAACCCTCGCCTTCGTCCATGTGGCGGTCAAGGTGGACAGCGACGCCGTCGAGGTGCGCTGCGGCCATATGGGTCTGCCGCGCCGCCGGATCCCGCTCTCCCACGTGGTCGGCGCGGAGTTCGAGCCCAAGGTCACCCCGAGGCACTGGGGCGGCTGGGGCTACCGCTGGCGCCCGGAGCGCGGTACGGCGGTCGTCGTACGCCGTGGTGAAGGTGTGGTCGTCACCCTGGGTGACGGCAGGACCTTCACGGTCACGGTGGACGACGCGGAATCCGCGGTCCGGGCCATCCGCGACCGGCTCGGCGCGGGGCCCGGCAAGCCTGCGCAGATCTGAGCGTCCCCGCCACCACCCCGCGACCCCCGGCCGGGCCTTGCCCCTCAGCGGGCACCCTCGGCCGCCGGAGGCGTACGGCCGGCCGGGCCGGACACGCCCCCGCCCGCCCCACGCGCCGTCGCGAGGCCCGCGAGCAGTCCCGCACCCGCCGTGACCGGGGCAAAACTCAGCGCGTTCCCCAGATTCGCGAGCACCGCGAGCGCCGTCAGGGCCGCGCCCGCGCTCAGCACCACCGGAGTGGACCGGGGCGAGCGCCACAGCGCGAACAGCATCCACCCGAATGCCGTAGCGAGCAGCACCACACCCACCAGTCCCTGCTCCGCGGCCTGCTGGAACAGGGCCGAGTGCGGTTTTCCGTCCGAGCCCGCCGACTGCAGGGCGGTGGCGCTCAGCTTGCCGAAACGGCCGGGCCCGACGCCCCGTACCGGATCGTCCTCGGCGAGCGCGACCGCGTCCTGCCACAGGGCCATCCTGTTGGGGGTCAGCTGGCCTTCCAGGGACACCTTGAGCCCGCTCGGCAGCGCGTTCTCCGCCACGCCCCACGCGATCACCACGGCCAGCCCCGTCACCGCGGCGAGACCGGTGAGCGCGGCCGTACGCCGCCGCATCCGGGCGGTGGCCACCGAACAGAGCAGGACCCCCGCACAGGCGGCGAAACCGGCGACCGATCCGACGGCCAGGCCGGTCACGACGGCCGCGAGCGCGATCAGCCGCAGCGCGAGACGCAGCGCCGGCGGGCGGGCGGCGGAGGCGGCGCAGCAGGCGGCGCCCGCGCTCAGCACCAGCAGCGCCGCCGCGGCGCCGGTGTGACCCGGCTGGACCGGGGCGCCCGCGTTCGCGCCCGGGACGCCCTCCGGTGAGGTGAGCGCGAGGCCGAGCGCGGCGAGCGACAGGGCCGTGGCACTGGTGACCGGGAGCAGCGTGCCGGAGATCCGGCCGCAGGCGTACCCCGCGGCGACGGCGGACACGGCGAGCAGCACGCCCTCGGGTCTGGCCTCGCGTCCCGCGGCGCTGACCAGTGACCACACCGCGCACACACCGAGGACGACCGCCCCGGCGATATCGGTGGCACTCCCGCGTTCGCGCGCCGCTGCCCGGCTATCCGGCGCAGCCATCATCCTGCCGACCCCCCGACATACACCCGTCCCCGTGCGCCGACGCGACCGCCGACCTGACCGGCTCCGCGAAGGCTGCGCTTACGGTAACGGCCGGGACACGCGTTTGTGGATGGGTGGGCGGAGGCGGCTGCGTCGGCTGGGTGCGGATGCCCGGTGTGCGCGCCCCTCGCGGGTACGGGGGACGTGCGGGGCGCCGCCCCTCGCGCCGGTCCTCGAACGCCGGACGGGCCGGGGATTCCCGCGGGTTCCGGCGCCGGGCGCCGGGTGGTCCGGGCCGACGGGCGGCGGACCGGCGTTCGGCGGGCCTGTGTTCCCCGGGTCCCGGGGCGGGCCGGATCGGACGGGCCGGTCCCGGCGCGGGGCCGCCCGGGGTCGGCCCGATACCGGCGCGGGGCCGCCCGGTTACGGCTGGATGCGGGGGAGATACCCCCCTCCCGTAGACTCCGGCAGGTGAGCGCCACCATGACCTCCGTCGACGCCCCCTCACCCGCCCCGGCCGGCCGCAGGCCGTGGGGGCGGCGGCTGGTGCGGCCGGGTGCCGCGGCGCTCTCGGGGGTGCTGCTGTTCCTGAGCTTTCCGCCCCGGCCCCTGTGGTGGCTGGCCGTACCGGCGTTCGCGCTGCTCGGCTGGACGCTGTACGGGCTCAGGCTGCGCGCGGGCCTGGGGCTCGGCTATCTCGCGGGGCTCGGGTTTCTGCTGCCGCTGCTGATCTGGACCGGTGAGGACGTCGGGCCTGTTCCCTGGCTCGCGCTGGCCGCCGCGGAGGCGCTGTTCGTCGCGTGCGCGTGCATGGGCATCGCCGCCGTCTCCCGGCTTCCGGTCTGGCCGCTGTGGGGCGCGGCGGTCTGGATCCTCGGTGAGGCGGCCCGCGCCAGGGTGCCGTTCGGCGGCTTCCCCTGGGGCAAGATCGCCTTCGGCCAGGCGGACGGCGTCTTTCTGCCCCTGGCCGCGCTGGGCGGGACTCCGGTCCTCGGCTTCGCCGTCGTGCTGTGCGGCTTCGGGCTGTACGAGACCGTGCGGCGCCTCGTCGAGTACCGCCGTGCCGGGACCCTGCCCCGCGGTCCGATGGCCGTCGCCCTGCTCGCGGTGTTCGTCCCGGTCACCGCGGCGTTCGCCGCGCTGCCGCTCGTCGACGACTCCGCCGAGGACGGCACCGCGACCGTGGCCGCGATCCAGGGGAACGTGCCGCGGCTCGGGCTCGACTTCAACTCCCAGCGCCGCGCGGTCCTCGACAACCACGCGCGCCGTACGGAGGAGCTGGCGGCGGAGGTGAAGGCCGGCAAGGTGCCGCGGCCCGACTTCGTGCTGTGGCCGGAGAACTCCTCCGACATCGACCCGTACGCCAACGCCGACGCGAGGTTCGTCATCGACCGGGCCGTGAAGGCGATCGGCGTTCCCACCGTCGTCGGCGCGGTCATCACGCCCGACACGGGCAAGCTCCGCAACACGCTCATCGAGTGGGACCCGGCGCGCGGCCCGGTCGACACCTACGACAAGCGCCATGTGCAGCCGTTCGGCGAGTACATCCCGATGCGTTCGTTCGTACGGCTCTTCAGCTCGGACGTGGACCGGGTGCGCCGTGACTTCGGGCCCGGCGACGAGGTCGGCGTCTTCGATCTGGCGGGCACCGAGGTCGGCCTGGTCACCTGTTACGAGGCCGCCTTCGACGACATGGTGCGTGACACCGTCACCCACGGCGCCCAGCTCATCTCCGTGCCCAGCAACAACGCGACCTTCGGACGCAGCGAGATGACGTACCAGCAGCTGGCGATGTCGCGGGTGCGGGCGGTGGAGCACGGACGGTCGGTGGTCGTCCCCGTGACCAGCGGAGTCAGCGCGGTGATCATGCCGGACGGGGACGTCGTACGGAAGTCGGAGATGTTCACCCCCGACGCCCTGGTCGCCGAGGTGCCGCTGCGCTCCTCGCTGACCCCGGCCACCCGGCTCGGCGCCTGGCCTGAGGCCGTGCTCGTCCTGGTCGCGGTGGGCGGTCTGGGCTGGGTGGCCGCCGGAGCCGTACGGGCCGGGCGCGGGCGGCGGGCCCAGGACGGCACCGGGGGCACGACCGCGGCGGAGTAGCCCGCGGTGGGAACCCCGGGGCCACCGGGGCGGGAGAGGTTAGGGTCGGGCCATGGGGACCCCCGACTTCATCCGTGAGATCCGGGCCAAGGCCGGCCATCAGCTGCTTCTGCTGCCGGGCATCAGCGCGGTCGTCTTCGACGACGGCGGCCGGGTGCTGCTCGGCAGACGGGCCGACAACGGCCGCTGGTCGACGGTCGGCGGCATCCCCGAGCCTGGTGAGGAACCGGCCGAGACCGCCGTGCGCGAGGTGTACGAGGAGACCGGGGTGCACTGTGCGGCCGAGCGGGTCGTCATCGTCCAGGCCCTGCCGGAGCCGGTGACGTATCCCAACGGTGACCGGTGCCACTTCCTCGACATCACCTTCCGCTGCCGTGCGACCGGCGGTGAGGCGCGGGTCAACGACGACGAGTCGCTGGAGGTGGGGTGGTTCGCCCTGGACGCGCTCCCGGAGCTGAGCGAGTTCGCCCTCTTCCGGATCAAGCAGGCGCTGGTCGACGGGCCAGCGTGGTTCCGGCCCACCGCTGAGGGCTGAAAACGGAACGCCACCGCGTGTGTCCGCCGACCTCGGTTTGAACCGAACGCGTTGCCGTACGGTTCCGGCGGCGCACCGGGTGCCCGCGTTCGGCACCCCGCCGTGGAGGGCGTACGGACGGCGCGACCCCGCTCGAACGGCGGGGCGTCCGCCGGTTCCGGGTCCGAACGGCTGATGGTCCGTCGCTCGGCGCGCGGGCCGGCCGCCCGCAGGACAGGCCGTCGCGGCGCGCCCCGCTCATCGGTGCCCCGGGGGCGGTGTCCGCAGACTCTCGATCGGATCACCGAGCCATGAGTGGCCGGGCAGCGGCCGGTCGGTCGGTGTCGGAGACGTCATACGGCGATCGTGGCAGCGATCGCGACGGGGGTGAACCGAGTTTCGCCCGCGCGGGCGCACCCGAACCCACCGGCAACGCGGGCGGCCGTACACGCTGACATTCCGCCCGCGTGGACGCATCCGAACCCCGGCACTCGGGGCGTTCAGCCGCGAGTGAGTCCGGCGGTCGTTCGACGAGAGCGCGCGGGCGAACGACGGATCGGTGCCCGGCCGCGTCCGTCCGGGGTCCCTTGGGCGCCCGTCTCAGGGTCTGGGGGGCCCCGCCCGCCGGGGGGGGGGGGGGGGGGGGGGGGGGGGGGGGGGGGCGGCCGCCGGGGGGGGGGGGCGGCGCGCCCCGCCCCCCCCCCCCCCGCGCGGCCGCCCCCCCCCCCCCCCCCCCCCCGGCCGGTTCAGCGCACCCGGTCGTAGACCAGGGCGATCTCGCCCAGGTCGCCGGTCTCCTGGTGTGCGAGCTTCCACGTCGAGCCGGGCAGGCCGTCGTCGAACAGCCGCTGTCCGCCCCCGGCGATCTCGGGGAAGATCATGAGGTACAGCCGGTCGATCAGGTCTGCCGAGAGGAGCGCCTTGATGACGCTGGGGCTGCTGTTGACGAGGATGTCGCCCTCGCCGGTGGTCTTGAGGTCGGCGACGACGTCGGCGGCGGGGGCGTTCACCACCCGGGTGCGTTCCCACGGTGCCTCGGTCAAGGTGGCGGAGAAGACCACCTTTTCCGTGTCGACCAGCCACTTCGCGTAGCCGCGATCACGCGGATCGGCGCTCTCGTCCGTGGCGACCGACGGCCAGTACCCCAGGAATCCCTCGGCGTTGATCCGGCCGAGCAGCGCCGTCGTCGCGCCCTCCCAGATGCGGGTGAGGTGGTCTCGCGCGACCTCGGTGGTCACATACGGGGCGAACATCCCGAAGTCGCTGGGTCCGCCGGGACCGTGGTAACGCCCGTCGAGGCTGAGGCTCAGGTTCGCGGTCACCCTGCGGCCGGTCGAGTCGGTCATGGTGCGCTCCTCGTGTCGGTGCTGTCGGTGCTGTCGGTGGTGTTGCCGGTCCCGTGCGGGTCCGCGGCAAGGGTCGCCGCGAGCTTGTCGAGGCTCTGGCCGAAGCCGATCTCGATGCCTGCGATGAAGTCCGCGGAGTCGACGGTGCTGTCGGTGATCCGCCAGTGGGCGTCGAGGTCGGTGCCGGTCCCGGTGGGTCTCAGGCCCAGGTCGACATGGGCGGTGAAGGCGAGGCTGCCGTCGGGAAGCAGCGGGGAGAGCCGGTAGGCGAGGCGCTCTCCGGGGCGTACGGCGACAATGGCTCCCTCGGCGCGCCCGGCGGTCGGGTCGGAGCCGTCGGCATCCTCGGTGTCTCGGTACTCCAGGACGATCCGCCCGCCCGGGCGCGCCTCGAAGACGAGCTCGGAGACGCGGAGGTCGTCGGGCGTCCACCAGCGCGTGAGCAGGGAGACGTCCGTCAGGTGGCGCCAGACCGAGTCGGGGCTGCCCGCCAGCGACCTGCGGAAGGTGAACGAGCGGCCGTCGGCCCACCCCGACTCCTCCGCGGCGAGCCGCTCCGTGTGGAGGCTCAGCCCGTAGCGGTCGTAGGTCTCGCGGGGGCCGCCGTCCTGTTCCGCGGTGTCGGCGAGCCGGCTGAGCGCGGCCGCCAGGTCCCGCAGGGGACCGGACCGGAGCGCGTAGATGCGGCGCTGTCCGGTGCGCTGGGACGTGACGACGCCGGCGCGCTCAAGGGTCTGCAGATGCTTGGTCGTCTGCGGCTGGCGCGCCCCGGCGAGCCGGGCGAGGACGCCGACCGGGCGGGGCCGCTCGGCCAGCAGATTCACGAGCCGCCAGCGGGCCGGGTCGGCCAGTGCGGTGAGGAGTGCGTCCATGGAGGCTAGTATTCTCCGTGGAGAATATTCGTGTCAAGGAATGCTTTCTGCGGTCCGCGTCGGGATGGGTCAGGACGGGCCGGGGTCAATGAGGTGCCGAGCCGGGCGGTAGGAAACACCCGGGGCCGAGCGCGGTGACCGACGGGGATGGGACGCGGTGGCACCGGCGATGAAGGAACCGGCGGCCAGCCTGCCGGTCGGCGGTGCCCGTATCCCCTGGTCGGCGGCCCGTGGGAGACCGAGATCGTCACCATCAAGATCCAGTTTCGATACACGCCCTGGCCCTTCGCAGTCCAGCGGCCGTCGGGCCGCGGCGAGTGACCGGCGGTCTCACCGCGTCCGGGTGTACGGTCCCGGATCGTGCGTCGTGACCCCGTGCGTCGTGGCCCCCTGCGTCGTGACCCCGTAGGGCCGCGGTCCGTTCGCTGGCCCGCGCATCATGCGCCCAGGCCGCGCAGGAGTACGGCGAGCCCGCCGAGGAACTCCTCGTCGGCACTCACGTCCCGGGCGTCCCGCGCGGTCTCGGTCAGGTACGGGAAGTCCGCCGGCGGCAGGGCGGTGATGGCGGCCGTGCCCCGGCCCGACAGGGGGCCGAGGTGTTCGAGCTGGACGGCCCCGATCACATAAGAGAGGAGGCTGCGCAGCGCGACGACCCGCCGGCGGTCCTCGATACCCGCCCGGGTGAGGATGCCGAGCACCGTCTCCGACCAGCGCAGCACACCGGGGGACCGGTGCCGGTGGACGAGTGTGAGCGGGACGGTCGCGGGATGGGCGGCGACGGTGTCCCGGAGGCGCCGCACCATGGTTTCGATCCGCTCGCCCCATGGCGCGTCCGCGGGGGGCGGTTCGGTGTCGACGGCTTCGAGCACGTGGTCGACGACGAGCCGTTCGAGCTCCTCGCGGTCCTTCACGTACCGGTAGAGCCCCATGGTGCTCATCCCGAGCTCCGTGGCGACCGCGCGCATCGACAGCCCGGCGAGTCCGTCGCGGTCGATGACGGCGAGGGCGGCCGAGGCCGGCTGATCGTGTGTGAGCGAACGGGGGCGAGGCATGGCGATTGACAGCGTACGGCATACGCCTATCCTCGTAAGCGTATCTCGTACGCCTACGAAGGGGACGTCCATGCGTATGTCCGGAAGGCCCCGGTCCCGAGGACCGGTGGAGCCGGGAACCATCGTCAGCGCCCGCGACCTGCTGTCCGTCTCCGGTTCCCCGGTCGGTGTCCCGGCACCCGACCGGCTGGTCCATCTGCAGTTCCGGCGCTTCGCGGGCTGCCCCGTCTGCAATCTGCATCTGCGGTCGGTGGTCCTGCGGCACGAGGAGATCGAGGCGGCCGGGGTGCGCGAGGTCGTGGTGTTCCACTCGCCCGCCGAGGAGCTGCTGAAGCACACGGCCGACCTCCCGTTCGCCGTCGTCGCCGATCCCGCCAAGCGGCTGTACGCGGAGTTCGGCGTGGAGTCGGCACCCAGGGCGCTGCTGAGTCCCCGCGCCTGGTGGCCGATCGTCCGGTCGGTCCTGCGCAGCACCGGGGCGATCCTCCGCGGGCGGGAACGCCCGCCGGCGGGCCGGCCGCACGGCGGCAGGCTCGGCCTGCCCGCCGACTTCCTGATCGCCGCCGACGGCCGTGTCGTCGCCGTCAAGTACGGCGAGCACATCTACGACCAGTGGTCGGTCGACGAACTGCTGGAACTGGCGGGCCGCGCACCCCGGCCGGTTCCCCCGAACCGATGAGTGAGGCTTCGATGGATTCCCCCGCGATCGACCGTACGACGGACGCCGAACGCTACGAGGTGATCAGCTCCGGCTTCGACCCGGAACTGTTCGCCGCCGCCGCGATCGGCACACACGACCGGGTGCTCGACATCGGGTGCGGCTACGGCGCCACGACACGGTCGGCCGCCCGCCGGGCTCCCGACGGGCATGTCGGCGGGAACGACGTGGTGGAACCGATGCTGGAGCGGGCACGGGAGTTCGCCGACTCCGAGGGCATCGCCAACGTGACGTTCGAGGCGGGCGACGCACAGGTGCATCCGTTCCCGGCGGGTGGCTTCGACGTCGCGATCAGCCGGTTCGGGGTCATGTTCTTCGCCGGTCCCCTCGCCGCGTTCGCCAACATCGGCCGCGCCCTGCGGCCGGGCGGACGCCTCGTCTTCACCACCGTCGGGCCTCCGGAGCACAACGACCTGCCCACGGTGCTCGCCGCCGCGCCGAAGAAGCCGGTACACAACCGGCCCGCCGCGCCTGCCGCGTCCGCCGTGCATTCGCTCGCCGACCCCGAGCACATCGGCGACGTGCTCACCCGGGCCGGCTTCCGTGAGGTCACCGCGACCTCGGTGGAGACGACGATCGCCCTGGGGCAGGACGCGGCCGCCGCAGCCGCGTTCGTCCTCGCGTGGGGAGCCTTTCGCGGCATCGTCGACCACACCGACCCGGACGCCGTGGCCACCGCGCGCGCCGCGCTCACATCGGCGGCCCGGCGCTTCGAGACCCCCGGAGGCGTCCGCCTGCGCAGTACCGCCTGGCTGGTGCACGCGGTGCGCCCGGCATAGGGGCGCGGGATCGCGTCCACCCGCAGGCGGGCCCGGTCGGTGGTGTTCCGCGTGGCCGGGAGCGCCTGCGCCGGTCCCGTCTTCCCCGGGGCCGGTGCGGGCCAGTCGTCGGAGCCCGGTCGGGGCACCCGCGCGCGGGGAAGCGGGTGCCCGGACAGCGGCTCGGCCCGTCGGAGCCCGCACGGACCGGAAGGCCCGGGCCCGTCGGCCACGTGCGCCGGCGTACGCGCGTCCGGACGAGCCGCGCCACCTGATCCGTACGCCCTCCGACGGGCATACCGCCGTACGCGTGCGACAGCGGGCCGGTTTCCCCCCGGTGTACCCGGTTGCCCACCGGGCGCAGCTGCGAGTGCATCGCACCTGGTCACAGGGTGTATGACGGTGGTGGCTGCAGGGGAATCCCTGTGCCACCGTGGGGGCATGGACGCGCAACGGCACGACCGTACGCACGACCACCACCACGATCCGGGCCTCGGGCACGGCGTCCCGGAGCACGGGCACGGCGAGTCCCGCCGGGCCGCTCCGCGCCACTGGCCCGCACACCTGGCCACGCCGCACGCCCATCACAGCGGTGACAAGGTCGACACGGCGATGGAGACCTCCCGCGAGGGGATGCGGACCCTGTGGATCTCCCTGGCGGTCCTGGGGACGACCACCGTGGTGCAGGCGGTGATCGCCGCCCTGTCGGGGTCGGTGGCGCTGCTCGGCGACACGATTCACAATGCCGCCGACGCCCTCACCGCCGTCCCCCTGGGGATCGCGTTCCTGCTGGGACGGCGGGCGGCGAACCGCCGCTACACCTACGGCTACGGCCGCGCCGAGGACCTGGCCGGCATCGTCGTCGTGGCGACGATCGCCGCCTCCGCGGTCCTGGCCGCCTTCGTCGCCGTCGACCGGCTGCTCCACCCCCGTGAACTCACGCATCTGTGGGCGCTCTCCGCGGCGGCACTGGCCGGATTCGCCGGCAACGAGTGGGTCGCCCGCTACCGGATCCGCACGGGGCGGCGGATCGGCTCCGCCGCCCTGGTCGCCGACGGCCTCCACGCCCGTACCGACGGCTTCACCTCCCTGGCCGTCCTGCTGGGCGCCGCCGGGTCCGCGCTCGGTCTGCGCGCGGCCGACCCCGTCGTCGGCCTGCTGATCACGGTCGCCATCCTGTACGTCCTCAAGGACGCCGCCCGCGAGGTCTGCCGGCGGCTGATGGACTCGGTCGATCCGGCCCTCGTCGACACCGCCCGGGCCGCGCTGCGGGAGGTGGAGGGAGTACGGGACACCGGGCAGCTGCGGATGCGGTGGATCGGCCACACCCTGCGCGCCGAGGCCGACATCGTCGTCGACCCCCGCCTGACCGTGGTCCAGGCGCACGAGCTGGCCGTGGCCGCCGAGCACGCCCTCATCCACGCCGTACCCCGGCTGACCGCCGCGACCGTCCACACCGACCACCCGCCCACGGACGGTGACCCGCACCGGGCCCTCGCCCACCACCGCGGCGGGACCGTCCCCGCGGACCCGGCGTCCGGGGGCATGGTCGGTGCCGGCTGAGATGATCACCGGATGACGGACTCCGCCGCCGTCACGGCGTACGGGGAGGCAGCCGCCGCGCACTTCGACGACGAGCCGGACCACGGCCCGCGGGCCGCGCGGACCCGCGACGCGTAGCCGGACCTCCTCGCCTCCTGGTACCTCCGGCCTCCGGACCGACCACGGCTTCCGGACGTACCCCGGCCTTCCCGGACGGCGCGGCTCCCGCCGCTACTGCACGCCGGGTGTCAGTTCGACGCGCATGCCGTCGTTCTCCCGCAGGACGTAGACGGAATCCGTCGTCGCGTTCCAGCCGATGGGTACGGCGTAGTAGCGCCCGTCGCGTTCCGCGATGAGCCGCAGGCCGGTGTACCGGTAGCGGAGGTGGACACCCGCGCCGAGGTCCTCGAAGTGGAGGTCCGGCGACCGGGAGGTCAGGCCGAGCCGTTCGGCGCTGAAGACGACGAGCCCGGTGCGCTGGACCACGTCGTGTGCGGCGTTCCTGGCGTGCCGCTCCCCGAGCTGCGCGGCGGCCAGGGTGACGGTCCAGAACAGGAACACACCGGCGGCGAAGACCGGTAAGGCCGTGTCCCGCAAACCCCTCGGAGCGTCGTCCCGGTCGATCCGGCGCGCCTCTCCCAGCAGCAGGCCGAGGCCGATGAGGAGAGGACCGAGCCAGCGGTACGGGAGAAACAGCTGCCACACCCACCACAGGACGATCAGGATCAGACCGGCCGCCACGAGGACCGGGTAGCAGCGTGCCAGAGCCGGCATGCCGGACGACGCGGAGCGCACCACGCCGGCGGGCAGCGCCTGCCGGGGCCGCCGTCCGCCGACGGTAACGGCGACGACCAGCACGACGGCACCGACGAAGACCGGGAAGGTCATCAGACTGAGGCTCTGCAGGACGAATTCGGCGAAGCCGAAGCCGAGGGAGAAGGGAGAGAGATGGAAGTAGCCGTAGTAGGCGCTTGTATAGATCACGCCCAGATAGAACATCAGCGCGGCGATCAGAGACGCCTGTGCGGCCACCATCCTGATCAGGGCCGTGGGGGACGGATCGTCCGGGCCTGCCGACCGGGCCCGCCCTGCCGCGCGCGGCTCCGGTTCGCTCACGTTTCGCCCGGCGCCGGGGGCGTTCCGGGGGGCGGCGGGCAGCCGGGTGAGCCGGGGCAGGCGGGTGCGAAGGATTCCGAAGGTGTGACGCCGGGCCCCTTCTTCTTCGACGGCCCGGTGTTCGTCGGAGGCGGCGGAGGGGGAGGCACCGACTCACCGCCGTAGGAAGGGGAACGGCCGCCGGCCGAGGGACGTGCCGACGGCGAGGGCGGCGTGGAGCCCGGAGCCGTGGAGGCCGGTGACATCGAACCGGAGGACGCCGAACCGGAGGACGCCGAACCGGAGGACGCCGAACCGGGCGAGGTCGAGCCGGGGGACCGGTCGCCCTTGTCCGGGTCCCCGTTCGATCCACACGCGGCGATCACGCCGACGCAGGCCACGGCCAGGGCGGCCGAGGCCGCGAACACGCCGGTGCGGGCCACCCGGCCGGGGCCGTTGCTCATGCGTGTTCTCCAGATCTTCCGCGTATGTGGGGCGTTTCAGGTACTTCGGGTATTTCCCGATATCGGGGTAGGTCAGCGGGGAGCGTAGCGCCGTCCTCGCCGGTCGCACGAGGAACCGGCGGGGGCCCGGGCCCGTACCGCTCCATCGGAGCAGCCTGATGCGGGCGTCGGTTCCCACACGGAGGTACGAACGGTGCGGCGACGCTCCGACGGCGTTCGGTACGGGGCAGGCGCCCGACCCGTCCCGCCGAGGAACACCGCCACCGTGTTTCTCGGCCCGCCGGTGTCCGCGGCCCGCCGTCGTGGCCGTCCGGGAGGCGGCACCTTCCGGCCGCCGGGGGCGGCCTCCGCCCCCTCCAGTCGCACCCGGACGGTCCGCCGGCCCCGCGGGTCGGGGGAGGAGGGCCCGGCCCGGGCGGTGGCGCACCCCACGGAGGCCGAACGGTCCGTCACCCGGCGCGGCGGGACACCACCTTCCCGGTCGTGTTCGACGCCACCGGCGAGCAGGTCGACACCGACACCGGGGAGATCAGCCCGCCGGAGGTGGTGACCCTGACGGCGATGGGGGAGCGGATCGAGGAGGCGGTGCCGCGCGCGGAGTCGGCCGCCGCGATCGCCGCGCTGTTCGAGCCGGCGCTGCCGCTGGGCGCGGACGCGGCATGGCGGGCGATGCCGGTCACCCGCTTCCCGCCACCGGATCCCTGTCGGACCACCCTCCGGTCGGCGAGCGCGGCCACCTCGGTGAAGGACGCGCGGAACAACGGCTCGTCACCGGACGGCACCCGGAACACGGGTGAGGTGGTGTACCGCGGGCCGGTCGGTCCTGTAGATCGCGGCGTTCGGACCGCGTACGACACCGAAGAACAACTCGCCTGGTTGTCGGGCTTCTTGTCGTGCACCAGCGCCCCGAGCCACCGCAGCGGCACCCGGAAGGTGCTCTCGGGACTGCCCGGGCCGAACAGTTCGAACGCGCCCCGGTCCACCCGTAGACGCAGGTCCTCGTAGTCGAACGCGAGGGGATCCACGGCGGGAAGACAGCCCGGCTCCCGTGTCACAGCGCGACCACCCCCACCACGGCCGCCGCCGCCACGACCAGAAGGCCCACGACGTTGACGACCATGTCCCGCTTCCAGGACCGGCGTTCGGCCTCGACGTCCAGGACGAAGACGGCCGGGTCGTCGGGGGCGTAGTGGATCGTGACGTCCAGGCCCCGCGATCCGGCGGGGTCCCGCAGCCCCGACTCGCAGTAGGCCGTGACGGCCCTGCCGTCGAGGGTGGTGAAGGTGATGACCGGCACCAGGCGGGTGGAGGTGTGGCCGTCGTCGGCGTCGACGCTGACGTTCTTGAGCACGGCGACGACACGGCCGGGTACGGCGGCCATGGCGGCCAGCTCGTCGAGACGGCGTTTCCTGTCGCGTACGTTCCCAGGCAGGTGGTACACGCCGGAGAGGGCCCATGGCCCGCAGAAGCCGAGCAGAGCCCACGGCCAGCCCCAGTCGATCGCGGCGGCGACGACCAGACCGGCGTAGACGAGGAAGACCGCGAAGGCCGGCCAGCCGAGACCGCGCCCGCCTTCGGAGAGGTCGCTGGTGAACCGGAAGGCGTGGGGTCTTCCGCGCGGGTAGTGGACGCCGATCTCCCGGCCCGTCCAGGCCACGCTGATCCTCTCGCCCCGCTCACCGTCGTTGGTGACGGTGAACTCCTGCCCGGTGGAAGGGTCCTGGAAGGAGACGACCACGGCTATCCCGTCGTTCGGGGAGCTTCCGTGCCGGGGCTCCCCCACCCGCTCGATCCGCCCCTTCGCCCGGACCGTCCGCTGCGCCCGGGTCACCCCGGCCAGCGACCTCCCGTACCCGACCAGCGCGAGCGCGCCGAACACGACACACCACAGCACCAGATATCCGTGCCGGCCCATCCGTCTTCCCTCCTGCCACTTCGGGGACGGCCACCGAGCACACCCGGGCCGTCCGGAACAGTGCGGTCCCAGGGCACCTCACCGTGCGGGCGCGCGCCGCACCACCTTGCCCTGTCCGTTCGCCTCCAGTGACGCCGTGCCTTCGGGCCCGGTGACGGCGACCCTGATGACGAGGGGGCCGGTGAGACGGTCAGCGGTGATCTGCCAGGTCCGTGGGGAGGGGACGCCGAGGGTGGTCGTGGCCTCCTCGACCAGGGCGGGGAAACGGTCGTAGGGCAGCGCACGGGGGTCGAACCCCGGGGTCTGCGTGCCGGTCGGCGAGAACACGACCGACAGCAGGCGCTCCTGCACGACGACGGTGAGCGCCTGGCGTGTGCCCCCGCCCTTGGTGAGCGAGCCGAGGGCCCGGTCCAGCTCGCCCTTGTCGAGAATCGACTGGCCCGGGCCCAGGGCGACCGTTCCGGTCGCCGACGACACCACCGTGGTCGACGACGTGGAGGAGACGGACGGCCGCGCGTCCGAAGGCGGCTTCGCGGTGTCGTCCCGGTCGAAGAGGTCCGCACGGAAAGGCAGGACCACGACGACCGCACCGAGCAGCAGGCCGAGGAGCACGACGAAGCCGGAGGCACAGCCTTCCGGGGACTCGGCCACCCTGGCCGTCCCAGGCACCGAGTCGAGGCGGGCCGAGGCCGCCCGGTCCTCCCACTCCGGTGTCGGCCGCTTGACGATGCGCACCCGCCACGGCCGGTCCGGCGGGTACTGGACCACCAGGACGCCGCGCGGCCGGTAGTCGGGCAGCTCCACGAGGTTGATGTCCTGCGTGATGTCCACCCGGTACGCCGGCCCGTCGTCCGGTACGACGGAGAGCTCGAACCGCACCGGTACGTCGCTCGACTCGCCCCCGACGGCCTCCAGGCTCTCGATCATCGCGAGCGCCGTGCGGGGCACGACCGCCGCCTCCCGGGCACGCCGCGGCCTACCGGCGAGGAAGAACAGCAGTCCGCAGACCGCGGGCAGAACCAACCCCGTGGCGAACAGCGGCACGTTCTCGACGATCCCGCCCACGACGAGCGCGGCGAGCGACGTCCCGGCCACGCCACCGGTCAGGAATCCCCGGGCGAGCGCGACGGGCGTGTTGTGCGTGGGCGGCGGCGCACCCGTGGTGATCGTCATACGGGCGATTGTGCTGGGCTCAGGTGACGGGCGGTAGACCTCAGTATGATCTCCCGGCAGGTCACGGCGGAATCACCTCGATCGCTTCTCCGAGGCGGTGGAGCACGGCGCCGAGTTCGCCCGGTGCCGGCCGGAGCGCTCGCGGACGATACGGGCCGGTGGCGAAGGCGTCCGCCCCAAGTCCCTCTTTTCGGCCCGCGCGTGGGAGTGCGGGCGGTTCATCCCCCGGGGCGGGAGGACGGATCCGCGACGGTCCCGCCCCGGTCCGCGGTCGGTGTCGGCTGTCGCCGGGCGCAAGCAGGCCGGTGACCTCGGCGATCGCCTCTGCCGAGGGAGGGAAGCAACGCCGCACGTTCCCCGGCTTCCTGGGCCGCGACTTCGCCATGGGCATCGGCAGGCTTGCCCCCGCCTCGCCGAGGTGGGTGAGCGCGGAGCGCAGGTATTCGTGCAGGTCCCCGCCTGTTCCCGGTACCCCGCCGACGGCTGTGTGCGCGTCCAGCAGGGCGCGGGCCTGCCCGTACGACAGCCGGGTCGGCCCGGTGTCGGGGCAGACGTCGCGGGATCCGAGGACCTTTCCGGGGCCGGGCCTGCGGTGGGTGACGAACACCGGGCCGCGGGTCCGCCCCTTGATCAGCCGGGGCAGCGGGCGGGCGGTGCCGGCGTCCCGGTACACGGGCTCCAGCACAGACTCCTCGCGCGGGCCGCCCCGGCGTCGGGCGCGCGGCCGGGCGCCCTTGGCCTTCACCGGGGCCCGGCATCCGGCCGGGTACTGACAGAGACCATGGCTGTCAACTATAGGTTGACAGTCGCGGGGTGGCAACCTAGGGTTGACGCATGGAGAATTCCGAACCCATCACCGCCACCGTGCGCCTCGACGATCTGATCGCGGCCATCAAGATGTCCCACACCGACGCCCTCGACCAGTTGTCCGACGCGGTCATCGCGGCGGATCACCTGGGCGATGTGGCCGACCACCTCATCGGCCACTTCGTGGACCAGGCGCGCCGCTCCGGCGCGTCCTGGACGGACATCGGCCGCAGTATGGGCGTGACGCGCCAGGCCGCTCAGAAGCGCTTCGTCTCCAAGGAGGGCGACGGAGCCCAGATGCTGGATCCCAGCCAGGGGTTCAGCCGGTTCACCCCGCGCGCCCGCAACGTCGTCATGGCCGCGCAGCGGGAGGCCCAGGCGGCCCGCAGCGCGAAGATCTCTCCCGCCCATCTGGTGCTCGGGCTGCTGGCCGAGCGCGAAGGGATCGGCGCGCGGGCGATCGTCGCGCAGGACGTGCTGCTGGACACCGTCCGGCAGGCCGCGACGGCGGTCCTGCCTCCGGGTGTCGACGAGGCCCCCGAACTGGTGCCGTACGACGCCGGCTCGCGCAAGACGCTGGAGCTGACCTTCCGGGAGGCCCTGCGCCTGGGCCACAACTACATCGGCACCGAGCACATCCTGCTCGCGCTGCTGGAGTGGGAGGACGGCGACGGCGTGCTGACCGGGGCGGGCATCGGCAAGGCGGCCGTCGAGGAGTACATCGCCGAGGCACTGGCCGCGGTCGTCGCCGAGGGGGAGGGGAAGGACTGACCCGCGCGGGTCCCGGTGCTCCGAGAGCCGGGCCCGGCCTGGTGGTAACGCGCCGTCCGGATCCGGGCGGGGCCGCGCGCGCCCTGGCGCCCCGGTCCCGCTCGGATCCGACACGAAGGGCCCAGCACCGGGGCCCGTCCCCTACACCGGCGTCCGTCCCCGGCCGCGGTGGCGGGTCTCGTCGACGAGCGCGTCCGTGATCAGCCGTACGCCACGGGCCAGCCGGTTCAGCTGCTCCAGCTCCACGGCGTACAGCCTGACGGTGTTCTCGACGACCTGGTCGGACACCCCGAGCCTCGGCAGCTCCGCGCGGCAGGTCTGGAAGGCGGTGCGCACGGCCCGTATCTCATGCTGCACCTGGAGCTGGGCGTGCCGCGCCAGGACCATGTGGTGGCGGGTGAGCGTCGAGTAGCCGGCGTACCGGGCCGGGAGCAGATCGCGCAGCCAGCGGGCGGCGGTGCGCTCCCAGTCCGGGGTTCCCGGGGACTTGACCTGGCACGGCCAGTCGGACGCGATCTCGGGGTGGAACGGGTGCATCGTCGCTCCAGGAGGGGCTCGGAAGCTGGTCCGGGTCGCAGCCGGACCGGAAGATTTTGGCGGCCCCGGCCCAGGGGTTGGCCGAGGCCGCCGAGTTGGGCATCCGCAGGGGGCGGAGCCCTGACGGAACACCTTGGTGCAGACGCGAGGAGGAGGCGTCGTTCCCCGGTGTCCGGTTCTAAACTGCCCGCGAGGGCTCGTCGTGACCGATCGCAGCGGTGCCGCCCTGCGGGGGCACCGGCTCCGGCAGCCGGCCGCGCCGTGAGTCGCCTAAGGCTGGGCGATGGGTCATGTGCATGGTCGCGGGCTGCGGCCTTCCTGAAGGGCATGGGTGACTCCGAGCACCCGTTGATCTCGGTGCCACTCCACGAAGTAAATATATATACCGTCGAGTAAGCAAGGGTATGAAAAAATTCATGCATACCCGGGTCTGAAAAGTCTTGTTCTTCCCGAGGCGGAAGGGGCGGGGTCGCGGGTGTGCGGAGTCAGTCCTCGATGAAAAAATTGTGCTGCTCAGCGGCCTGTTCGTAGTCTTCGAGCCGGGCCTGGGTACGCTGCGGGTCGGCGTCCGCCATGGCCTGCAGGAGCGCCGCGGAAAGCACCCCGGGCGCCGCGTACGAATCGAAGACGAGCCGCGATCCGGTGGAGGCCAGCAGCACCTCGTCGGCCTCTTCCACGAGCCGGCCGAGCGCGAGCTCGGTGATCAGCGCGACTCTCAGACCCGCTCTTCTGGCCGCCCGGATGGCCGCCAGGGTCTCGTGCGCGTGGCGCGGCATCGCGAACGCCAGGACCCAGGTCCCGCCCGCCGCCCGCGACTGGAGCAGGGTGTCGTACGCGACGCTGCCCCCGCGTGTCACCGTGCGCACATCCGGGTGGATCCGGCGCGCGGCGTAGGCGAAGTACTCCGCGAGGGAGACGGAGATCCGCAGGCCGAGGATGGTCAGCGGGACCGAGCGGGCCAGCTCGCGGCCGACGTCGAGCACCTGGTTGGTGTCGGCGAGTACGCGGCGCAGGTTCTCCAGGTTCTCGATCTCGGCGTCGACGGCCGCCTGGAGCTCATTGCGCCGGATCTCCTCCCGGGTGTCGGGCAGGCCCGCGACCGCGCTCAGCGCGATCGGCTGGAGAGCCTCCCTGAGCGCGGGATAGCCGCTGAAGCCCAGCGACGCGGCGAACCGGGTCACCGACGGCTGGCTGACCCCGACCCGCTCGGCGAGATCGGTGATCGACAGGAACGCGGCCTCGGTGAGGTGGTCGGTGATGTACTGCGCGATGCGCCGCTGACCGGGCGAGAGCCGGTGGCCGCCGAACAGGGCGAGCACCCGGTCCGTGGGGGCGGGTGCGGCGGCGGGCTCCAGTCTTCCCGGCGTGATCGCAGACGCCTGAGCGCGTGACTGCTGATCTGATGGCACCGGTGTCACTCCTTCTCGTCCCACTCCCGCTCAACATAGCCCAGTCGCCGCGGCGCTCCGAGGGCGCAGTCTTCCCCCGCGGCCCTGCGTCTCGTATACCGGACGGCCCGCGGACGGGTGATCCCCGGCTGAACTCCTCTGAGAACAACCGGGGTTGGGATATCGCGCTCCGATCGGCGGGAGTGTACGACAGCAGGGAGAACGATCGTTCTCCACGCCGTGGTAACCCGGGGAACATCTCTGTGAAGGCTTCCGGAGGCGCCCCTCGGGCCCCCCGGCGGCGCCCTCCCGGACCGAGGGATTCCGCGTCCCGGGCGGACGAAGGAGATGCGCACCGGCGCGGCCGGGGAGCATGCTGACTGTGTGACCTGGTACGGCGCGACCGGGAGCACCCCGCCGAGGCAGCCGGGGGTGACGCCCGGAACACCGAAGGGCGGCAGAGTGCCGGACGAACTGGAGCTGCGGCTCGCCCAGGCGGTCGTGGGTGCCGTGGAGGCGGTCGGCGGTTATGCCGGCGGGGTCTATCTGCGCTCGGAGACACAGGGGCTGCTGCGGCTGGCCGTGCTCGCCGGAATGCCCGGCGAGCTGTTCCGCCCGTGGTGGCGGATGCATGTGAACCGCCCCTTCCCCGTGGCCGAGGTCCACCGCTCGGGGTGCGCGATCCATCTCGCGGACGCCGAGGAGGCCATGCGCCGCTTTCCGCAGCTCATGGCGGGCCTCCCGTTCCCCTTCGGCTCGATGTACGCACCGGTGGCCGGCGGCGGTGAGAAGTTCGGGGTCCTGGTGGTGCTGCGGCGGGCCACGCCCGGACACCCGGTCGGCACCGGCGACCGGCACCGGATGCACAACGCCGCACGGCGGCTCGGGGTCTCGCTGGGGGTACTCAGCGGGGGCGGCTCGCCCGTCGTGTGGGACGGAGAACCCGTCCCGGTCCAGCTGCCCGCCCTCGGCGCACCGCTCGTGCGGGCCGGCCGCTTCACCTGGGACACCGGCACCGGTGCCGTGGCGGCCGACGACGAGACGTGCGCCATTCTCGGCACCGAGCCCGCACTCTTCGAGGGGACCATCGACGCGCTCACCGAGCGGCTGCCGCCCCAGGACACGTTCGGGCTGTGGACGATCGCCCGCCAGGCCGCCGGGTCGGGGCGCCCGGCGTCCCGCACGATCAGGCTGCACGGACCGGACGGCCGGGCCCATCTGCTGGAACTCACCGGCGGCCCGGCCCCTGCGCCGGGCGGCGGCCCGGGGAGCGTACTGACCGGGCTGCTGGTGGACCTCGGCGGTGCGCCGGTCGTTGACGAGGCGGCCGACCGGCTTCCGCACGGGGTGCTCTCGCTCGACCGCCTCGGGCGGATCACCTACCTCAACCGGAGCGCGGAGACCCTGCTCGGCCGGGGGAAGCCGGAGCTGACGGGCCGCGTCCTGTGGGACGAACTGCCCCGGCTCGCCGATCCGTCGTACGGGGACCACTTCCGGGCCGCCCTGATGTCCCAGACACCGGTCCACTTCGTGGCCCGCCTCACCGGGGACGCATGGCTGGAGGTCTCGCTCTACCCGGGCCACGACGGGCTGACCGTCACGATCGCGGCGGCCGACCGGCCCTCCCGCAGACCGAGGACGCCGGCGCCCCCCGGCACGGTGCCCGCCCGTTCGCCGGACCTCTACCGCCCGGTCGCCCTCGCCATCGCCCTGACCGAGGCCGTCACGGCCCGCCAGGTGTCGGCGGTGGTCACCGACGAACTGCTGCCCGCGTTCGGCGGCCGGCAGCTGGCGATCTATCTGCTGCAGGAGCGGCATCTCTTCCTCGCCTGGGAGACCGGCTTCCCGCAGGGCTTCCTCGACCGGTTCGACGGTGTCGGGCTCGACGCCCGGCTGCCCGGCGTCGAGACCCTCACCTCGGGCCGCCCGATCTTCTTCGAGTCGATGGAGCACCTGGCGGCGGCCTACCCGGGAATTCCCCTGGACGCCCATGTCGGCGCCCGGGCCTTTCTGCCGCTGATCGCCTCGGGCCGCCCGGTGGGCTCCTGCATCCTCGGCTTCGACCGGCCCCGGGACTTCCTCCCCGAGGAGCGTACGGTTCTCACCGCGCTCGCCGGACTGATCGCCCAGGCGCTCGAACGGGCCCGGCGCTACGACACCGAGGCGGCCCTCGCCCGGGGACTCCAGGACGCCCTGCTGCCGCACCGGCTGCCCGTCCTGGAGAACGCCACCACCGTCGGCCGCTATCTTCCCGGCACCCAGGGCATGGAGGTGGGCGGCGACTGGTACGACGTCGTCGAGGCGGGCGACCGGATGATCGCCCTCGTCATCGGCGACGTCCAGGGCCACGGGGTGTCGGCGGCGGCCACGATGGGCCAGCTCCGCAGCGCCGTACGCGCCTTCGCGCTCAGCGGGCACGATCCCCGGGAGGTGATGAGCGGTACGAACCGGCTGCTCATCGATCTCGACCCGGGGCAGTTCGCCAGCTGCTGCTACATCGTCGTCGATCCGGCGACCGGCCGGACCCAGGCGGCGCGGGCCGGACATCCGCAGCCGCTCCTGCGGCATCCCGGCGGCCGGACGGAGGTCCTGGATCTCGCGGGCGGGGTCGTCCTCGGAGTCGACCCCGCCGCGGTCTATCCCGTCACCGAACTGCGTCTGGACGCCGGGGCGGTGCTCGCCCTCTACACCGACGGGCTGGTGGAACAGCCGGGGACCGACATCGACTCCGGCGTCGAACTGCTGCGCGGAACCCTCGCCGACTGCGGGGACGGCCCCCTCGCCGAGACGGCCGACCGCCTGATGCGGGAGGCCGGACAGGCGGCCGACCGCCCCGACGACATCGCCCTGCTGCTGGCGTCCCGCTGGGACTGACCGCCCTCAGGGCGCTTCTGATGGGTCTTGCTGGGCTCGCGTGCCCTGGTGCCGCGCTCCCCCTGGGCCTGGCGGCCCGGGAGGTACCCCCACGCCGCGTTGTCGTCGGTCGCCCATGGCCCCCTGTGCCCTGCGGGCACGGGGGTACCCCCACCGCAGTGGCTCTCCCCCGGAGCTTCGCCCGGGAGGTACCCCCATCCTCCGCCTTGCGATCCACGCCACCAGACCCCGCTCCCTGACCCAGCCTGACCCATCAGAAACGCCCTCAGCCGCGGCGCAGGGTCACCTCACCCACCCCGGGGCCGATCGGGTGAACGGGCGGTCGCCCCGGGAACCGGGATCGGGGCCGCATACCGTCCGGCGATCTCTTTCGGGTGAGGAAGCACCGGAAGGCGGCGGGAATCGTCGTCGATCCGTGGTAGAGGGAGTGTCTGGAGCAAATGCCGGTTACCCGTGAGTTCATCGCACCCTGTGCGGTGAACTCATCCGATACCCGGATGAGTGTTTTCTCCTTCACTTGATGATGAGTAGGGTGTGATCCCACCACCGCTGATCCGGGGGGAACCGGCCGCATTCGGCCGGGCCGGAATGCGGGGCCGGTACATCGCGGGGAACCGCTGTCGTCCGGGGGAACGGGGGAGGGGTACGTGCCGACTGGCTCATTCGACGGGCAGTACGTCTGGCATCCGGCGGCTGACGACCATCAGCTCGCCCGTGCGTGCATCGATGTGAAGGCGGGCCGCTATCTCAGTTCCCAGCAGATCCTGGGCGAGGTGCGCCACGATTTCGGCATCAGGGCCCACCGCTCACTGGTGCTGGCGTCCGAGGCGGCCGACTCCGATCTCGCCGAACGCTGGCTCGGGGAGGAACCGGGGCCCGACGCCGCGCTGCTGTGGGCCCGGGTGGCGATGCTGCGCACCCTGCGCGCCGCCGACGCGGGGGACCCGCACACCGGCACCCTCCTGGGCATCGCCAACGCCGCCTGCGAGCGGGCCGCGCGGATGCTGCCCGACGACCCGACACCCTGGGTGGCCCAGCTCGCGCTCGCGCACGTGCGGCGCACCGGCGACCCCGCTCCGTACGGTCTGGTGACCGCACCTCCCGGGCCCTGGCAGCTCTTCGCCCGCATCCTCAGGCTCGACCCCTGGAACCGGGAGGCCCACCACCGGTTCCTCGCCTTCTTCTTCACCCGCAACGGCGGCACCGCGAGCGCCCGCTGGGACGTCGCCGCCTTCCTCGGACACCGCGCCCCCGCGTCGTCCCCGCTGCGGCTGCTGCCGCTCGTGGTCCTCGCCGAGGAGTACGACCCCGGCTCGCTGCTGGCGTCGCGCGCCTGGCGGCAGCCGCAATGGGTCGCCACGGCGATGGGCGGCTACAAGAGCTGGTTCCCCGAGGCGTCGGGCCACCGCTTCACCCCGGTCCTCGATCTGTCCTATCTGGCCCACGCCCTCTATATGGGCAGAAGGGAATTCGAGGCACGCGAAGTCCTGGTCGCCATGGGGCCGTACGCGTCGCGAATGCCATGGAGTGTCTTCGGCGATCCCGCCGAGCAATTGACCAAGGCGAGGCGCGCCTGTGGACTTCCCGTCCCCGCGCGCTGAACGGCACGGTCCGTGGCCCACCCACGGTCCGTGTCACCCACATGATGAGCCATTCATCGACCGAAGAGAACACGTACTGAATCGTCCATGGGCCGAACCCCCCACCGCCCCGGCTGTCCAGTCATTCATGGAAGGGACACACTCGTGTCCGAACGCACAGCTTCCTCCGGTGCGCGGAACCGGGAACGGGACGACGGAGCCGTCACCCTCGACGACGACGCCACCCTGCACACCATGGGGTATCCGCGACGGCTCACCCGGCGTTTCGGGGCCTTCGACAACTTCGCGATCTCCTTCACCGTCATCAACGTCATCGCCGGGATCTTCTCGGCGTTCGGTTACGGAATGGCCGCCGGCGGGCCGTCGGTGCTGGTCCTTGGCTGGATCCTGGTGTCGGTGATGGCGCTGTTCGTCGGGGCGGCGATGGGGGAGATCGCGTCCGCCTACCCGACGAGCGGGGCCCTGTACTTCGCCTCCGGCAAGCTCGCGAAGCGACACCCGGGCGCCTGGTCCTGGTACACGGGCTGGCTGAACTTCGTCGGACAGGTGGGCCGCACGGCCGCCACCGGCTATGCCGCGGCCACCTTCATCCAGGCGTACATCACGATGCACTGGCCGCAGCACTACGAGGTGACCGGGCGGCGCACGGTGATCATTACCGCGGCGATTCTGCTGATACAGGCGCTGGCCAATACCTACACCGTGCGACTGGTCGCGATCTTCAACAGGATCTCGGTGTGGTGGCTGCTGATCGGTGCGACAGTGATCGTCGGATCTCTCACCCTGATCCCGGCACACCATCAGAAACCCTCGTTCGCGACCCATTTCGTGAACGGCACCGGCTTCACCAGCGGGGTGTACGCGGCCATGCTCGGGCTGCTGGTGGCCAGTTGGACGTTCACCGGCTTCGACGGCGGTTTCCACATGTCGGAGGAGACCGTGAAGCCGACGGTCAACACACCGAAGGGCATCATGCGAGCCATTGCCTGCTCGGCTGTCGTCGGACTGGTGCTGATCCTCGCTCTCGTGTACGCCATCCGTGATTATCCGGCCACCGCCGGTGCCTCCGCGCCACCGGTACGGATTCTCGTCGACGCGCTCGGCACGGGCATCGCCCAACTGCTCCTGCTGATCGTGATCGGAGCCATGCTGTTCTGCGGTCTCGCCAGTATGACCAGCAACACCCGCCAGATCTTCGCCTTCTCGCGCGACGGCGCGATGCCGGGCTCCCGGCTGTGGCACTCGGTCTCCCCGCGCACCCGCACCCCGGTCAAGGCGGTCTGGCTGGCCGCGGCCTGCTCCCTCGCCCTCATCACACCCGCGTGGTGGTCCCACACCGCCTTCGCCGCGGTCGTCAGCGTCAACGTCGTCGGGCTCTACCTCGCGTACGGCATGCCCATCTTCCTGCGGCTGCGCCTCGGTGACGGGTTCGAGCCCGGCCCCTGGAACCTCGGGCGCTGGGGTGTGCCCGTCGCCCGCACGGCCGTCGCCTGGATCGCGTTCACCAGTGTGCTGTTCGTACTGCCGCACGTCTCCCCGATCACCGCCACCACGTTCAACTACGCGCCGATCGCGCTGGGTGTGGTTCTTCTGATAGCCACGGTGTGGTGGTTCGCCACCGCCCGCAGACGCTTCCAGGGGCCGGTCAGCTACGGCAGCCCCGACGAAGTGGCCGCGATGGACCTGATCTGACCGTCATCCGAGGGAAACGGACAACCCCCATGACCCGACCCGTCCCCCGCACCGGGGATGCGCCCGGACTCACCGTCGCCGGCGCCTCCCTGGAGGACTGGCACCTGATCGCCGAGTGGGCCGCCGCCGAGGGCTGGAACCCGGGCCGCGGCGACGCCGCCTGCTTCCACCCCACCGACCCCGCGGGGTTCTTCATCGGCCGCGTCGACGGCAGCCCGGTATCCGCTCTGTCGATCGTCACCTACTCGCCGCGGTACGCCTTCCTCGGCCACTACCTGGTCCGCCCCGACCTCCGCGGCCGGGGCATCGGGCTCGCGACCTGGCGGGCCGCCTTCCCGCACGCCGGAGACCGGCTGGTCGGCCTCGACGCCGTCCCGGCGCAGCAGGACAACTACCGGCGCTCCGGATTCCGCCCCGCCCACGGCACCGTCCGCTGGGGCGGCCGCCCCGCGCGGACCGGCACCGCCGGCGGGGCTCGTCCCGTCACCCCCGAGCTGCTCCCCGCGATCGGCGCGTACGACCGGGAGTGCTTCCCGGCCGACCGCGCCGCCTTCGTCACCCGCTGGCTCACCGCCCCGGGGCACACGGCCCGCGTCCGGCTGGTCGACGGCCGCGTCAGCGGCTACGGCGTGATCCGGCCCGGCCACGACGGACACCGCGTCGGACCCCTGTTCGCCGACACCGCCGGGGACGCGGCGGCGCTCCTCGACAGCCTCACCGCCCACCTCGGCCCCGAGGACGAGGTGGCGGTCGACATGCCCGAGACCCAGGGCGAGGCCGCGGCGCTCGCCCGGGACCTGGGGCTGACGCCGCGGTTCCCGACCCTGCGCATGTACACCGGGCCCGCCCCCGAGATCCGCGCGGAACGGGTCTTCGGCACCACCACCCTCGAACTGGGCTGAGGCGGCCTGCCTCCTGACCGGCACCGGGGCCGGCCCCGGTGCCGGGGAAGCCGGAAGGCGTCCCCGCGCACCGGCCGGGCCCGTCCCCGGCGCCGGTCAGGGCCGCAGATACGCGAGGCCGGGATGGGCCGCGGTGTACGCGTCGACCAGACGGCGGGCGACGGTCACCGAGTCGACCAGCGGATGCAGGGCGAACGCCTTCACGGCCCGGGCGCGCGAACCGGACTCGGCCGCCGCCAGCACCTCCCGTTCGACGGCCTTCACCGCGCACACCAGAGCGGTCGCGTGGTCCGGCAGCGGGGCCACCGGGACGGGGTGCGCGCCGTTCGCGTCGACGAGGCACGGGACCTCCACGACCGCGTCCGCGTCCAGCGCGGAGAGCGCGCCGCGGTTGCGCACATCGAGGATCAGGGTGGTGCGCCGGTGCCGGGCGATGGCCCGCATCAGGGCGAGGGCGACCTTCTCGTAGCCCCCGGACTCCAGATCGGCGGCGTCGCGCCCGCCCGCCCCGGCCGCCTCCCGGTTGTGGGCCATATAGGTGGCCTCACGCTCCGCTCGGGTGGCGTCCCAGGTCTTCAGCGCCGGGGTGCCGGGCCGCTCCATCGCCGCGTAGAAACGGGCCTGCTGCTCGTACAGGAAGGCGCCCCGGGTCTGGCGGGCCTCGCGGTAGGCGCGGACGGTCTCACGGTTGAAGTAGTAGTAGTGCAGATACTCGTTGGGGATCGCGCCCAGCGACCGGATCCACTCCGGGCCGAAGAGCCTGCCCTCCTCGAAGGAGCCCAGCAGCTCCCGGTCGGCCAGCAGCCGGGGAAGCTCGTCGTGCCCCTTGACGCGCAGACCGCGCAGCCAGCCGAGATGGTTGAGGCCCGCGTAGTCGAACCAGGCGGTGTCGGGGTCGGCGCCCAGCACGCGGGCCACCCGCCGCCCGAGGCCGACCGGGGAGTCGCAGATCCCGATGACCCGGTCGCCCAGGTGACGGGCCATCGCCTCGGTCACCAGACCGGCCGGGTTGGTGAAGTTGATCACCCAGGCGCCGGGCGCGAGCCGGGCGACCCGGCGCGCGATGTCGACGGCCACGGGCACGGTACGCAGCCCGTACGCGATCCCGCCCGCGCCCACGGTCTCCTGCCCGAGCACGCCCTCCGCCAGCGCGATGCGCTCGTCGGCGGCCCGCCCTTCGAGTCCGCCGACCCGGATCGCGGAGAAGACGAAGTCGGCGCCGCGCAGCGCCTCGTCGAGATCGGTCGTCACCACGACCTCCGGGGCGTCCGGCACCCCGGCGGCCTGGTCGGCGAGGACCCGGGCGACGGCGGTCAGCCGCCCGGCGTCGAGATCGTGCAGGACCAGCCGCGTGACACGCCCCTCGGCGCGATCGGAGAGCAGGGCGCCGTGGACGAGCGGCAGCCGGAACCCGCCGCCGCCGAGGACCGTGAGCCTCATGACACTGAACCACCTTCACTTCCGCCACCTGGGGACAGAACCTACCCGTGGTCCCGGGCGGGGGATTCGCCGCGGCCGACGAGACGGGCCAGCCCCGGGTAGTCGACGACGAACCCGTCCGCGTCGAACTCCACCTCGCGGCGGAAGTCGCCGGAGACGAACCGGATGAGCGCGCCGCCGTCCCCGGTCCCCTCCAGACGCGTGTACGTCTGCGTCGACGCGTACACGGTGAGATCGGGCACCGAGACCCACGCCATGCGGAACTCCCGCTCGCCGCCGGACCGGTGGAGCCCGTGCCGGAGCACCGGCATGGTGTTGGTGAGCGGGCACAGTCCGAGATCGCAGTCGAGCGCGCCGTCGAGGTCGGGGCGCGGTTCGCCGCCGACGGTCCACCGCCCGGTGCCGTCGTGCCGCAGCACCAGCTCCCGTACCCCGTCCGCGGACTCGGCCGTCACCCGCAGCTCACGCGTCACAAAGCCGTCACCGGTCCGCAGGGAGTACGAGATCCAGTACGGCTCCGGGGTCATCCCGACCGCGCGGCCCCGGGCGTGAAGGCTGGTCTCCGTACGCCGGGCCCAGGCGGTCTCGTACCCTCGGTTCTCCAGGATCTCCCAGGTCAGAACAGGCGAGGTGGTCATGGGACCAGACTAGCCAGTGCCCCGCCGCCGGGCCCGCCACGGGGCGGCGCGGCTCCCGGACCGGGCCGCGACGACCGGCGCCGTCCCGGACCGGCCCGCGACAGGTCAGCGCGGCTCCCCGAAGGCGCCCAGGATCCGCTCCGCCGCCAGGGTCGCGGTCAGCTCCCCGTCCCGGACCCGCCGCTCCAGGCCGGGAACCAGGGCCCGTACCGACGGATGGGCGCGCAGCCGCTCCCGCAGTTCCTCGTGGACCATCGACCAGGCCCAGTCGATCTGCTGGTCACGGCGTTTGCCGTCGAGCCGTCCCGTCGACTCCAGGAGCGCCCGGTGCCGCTCGACCCGCTCCCACACGGCGTCGAGCCCCGTGGACTCGCGAGCGCTGCACGACAGCACCGGGGGAGTCCACGCCGCGTCGGCCGGATGCATCAGCCGCAGCGCGCCCGCGAGTTCGCGCGCCGCGCCCCGGGCGTCCCGCTCGTGGGGACCGTCGGCCTTGTTCACCGCGATCACGTCGGCGAGTTCGAGCACGCCCTTCTTGATGCCCTGGAGCTGGTCCCCGGTCCGCGCGAGGGTCAGCAGCAGAAAGGTGTCGACCATCTGGGCGACCGTGGTCTCCGACTGGCCCACGCCGACCGTCTCCACGAGCACCACGTCGTACCCCGCGGCCTCCATCACGATGACCGTCTCGCGGGTCGCCTTCGCCACCCCGCCGAGCGTGCCCGCCGTCGGAGAGGGCCGTACGAACGCGGCGGGGTCCGTCGCGAGCCGCTCCATCCGGGTCTTGTCGCCGAGGATGGAACCCCCCGTGCGGCTGGACGACGGATCGACCGCGAGCACCGCGACCCGGTGGCCCCGGCCCGTGAGCAGGGTCCCGAGCGCGTCGATGAACGTCGACTTCCCGACGCCCGGGACCCCGCTGATCCCCACCCGCCGGGCCGCGCCCGCGTACGGGAGCAGCTCGGTCAGCAACTCCTGCGCGAGCGCCCGGTGATCGGCGCGGGTGGACTCGACGAGGGTCACGGCGCGGGCGATGTGCGCCCGCGACCCCTCCCTGACACCCTTGACGTAGGCGGCGACGTCGATCGTGCGTGGCATGGAGGGCACGGTCTCACAACTCGTGGCCGAGCGAGCCGGCCAGGGTCTGCACCAGGTCGTGCGCCGCGTCCGGGATCACCGTGCCGGGCGGGAACACCGCCGCCGCCCCCTCGCCCAGCAGGGTCTCCACGTCCTGCGGCGGAATCACCCCGCCCACCACGATCATGATGTCCTCCCGGCCCTCGGCCGCCAGCTCCCGGCGCAGCGCGGGCACCAGCGTGAGATGTCCGGCCGCGAGCGAGGAGACGCCGACGATGTGCACATCGGCCTCCACCGCCTGCCGGGCCACCTCGGCCGGGGTCTGGAACAGCGGGCCGACGTCCACGTCGAAGCCGAGGTCGGCGAAGGCGGTGGCGATCACCTTCTGCCCGCGGTCGTGTCCGTCCTGGCCCATCTTGGCCACCAGGATGCGCGGCCGGCGGCCCTCGGCCTCGCCGAACGCGTCGACCAGCGCCCGGGTGCGTTCCACGGAAGGGGACCCGCCTGCTTCGTTCCGGTACACACCGGAGATCGTACGGATCTGGCCCGAGTGGCGCCCGTACACCGCCTCCAGGGCGTCCGAGATCTCTCCGACGGTCGCCATCGCGCGCGCCGCGTCCACGGCGAGCGCCAGCAGATTGCCGTCGGGGCCGGGACCCGGACCCCGCTCGGCGGCCCGGGTCAGCGCCCGCAGCGCGTCCCGGCACACCGTCTCGTCGCGCTCCTCGCGCAGCCTGCGCAGCTTGGCGATCTGCTGTGCGCGCACGGAGGAGTTGTCGACCTTCAGCACATCGATCTGCTCGTCCGTCTCGACGCGGTACTTGTTGACGCCGATGACGGGCTGCCGTCCGGAGTCGATACGCGCCTGCGTGCGCGCCGCGGCCTCCTCCACGCGCAGCTTCGGGATGCCCGCGTCGATCGCCCGCGCCATGCCCCCGGCCGCCTCGACCTCCTCGATGTGCTGCCAGGCCCGGCGCGCGAGATCGTGCGTGAGCTTCTCGACGTACGCGCTGCCGCCCCACGGGTCGATGACCCGGCAGGTACCCGACTCCTGCTGGAGCAGCAGCTGGGTGTTGCGGGCGATCCGCGCGGAGAAGTCCGTCGGCAGGGCCAGCGCCTCGTCCAGCGCGTTGGTGTGCAGCGACTGGGTGTGCCCCTGGGTCGCCGCCATCGCCTCCACGCAGGTGCGGGTCACATTGTTGAAGACGTCCTGCGCGGTCAGTGACCAGCCCGAGGTCTGCGAATGGGTGCGCAGCGACAGCGACTTGGCGTTCTTCGGCTCGAACGTGCGCACCAGCTTCGCCCACAGCAGGCGGGCGGCCCGCAGCTTGGCGATCTCCATGAAGAAGTTCATGCCGATCGCCCAGAAGAACGACAGCCGGGGCGCGAACGCGTCCACGTCGAGCCCCGCGCCGATGCCCGCCCGCAGATACTCCATGCCGTCGGCGAGGGTGTACGCCAGCTCCAGATCGGCCGTGGCCCCGGCCTCCTGGATGTGATAGCCCGAGATCGAGATGGAGTTGTAGCGGGGCATCCGCTGCGAGGTGTACGCGAAGATGTCCGAGATGATCCGCATCGAGGGCACCGGCGGATAGATGTAGGTGTTGCGGACCATGAACTCCTTGAGGATGTCGTTCTGAATGGTCCCGGCCAGCTTCTCGGGCGGCACGCCCTGCTCCTCGGCGGCCACGATGTAGAGCGCGAGAACGGGCAGGACCGCGCCGTTCATCGTCATCGACACGCTCATCCGGTCCAGCGGGATCCCGTCGAAGAGCTGCCGCATGTCGTAGATCGAGTCGATCGCGACACCCGCCATGCCGACATCGCCCGTCACCCGCGGATGGTCGCTGTCGTAACCGCGGTGGGTCGGCAGATCGAAGGCGACCGACAGACCCTTCTGGCCGGCGGCCAGATTGCGCCGGTAGAAGGCGTTGGACTCCTCGGCGGTGGAGAACCCGGCGTACTGGCGGATCGTCCACGGCTGGTTGACGTACATCGTCGGGTAGGGGCCGCGCAGGAACGGCGCGACGCCGGGGAAGGTGTGGAGGAAGTCCAGCCCGGCCAGGTCCTCGGCCGTATAGAGGGGCTTGACCGCGATGCCCTCCGGTGTCTCCCACACCAGATCGCCGGCGCCCGTGCCCGTGGACTCCTTGACGGCCGTACGCCACTGGTCCGGTGAGCCGGCGGGCGCGCCGGTCCCGAGCGCGATCTCCGTGAAGTCGGGGATACCCATCACGCCACTCCGATCCGGTCGAGTGCCAGGGTGAGAACGGCGACCGCGTCGCCGCCCGCGAAGACGAACTCGTCCACCCCGGCCCGTTCACAGCTCTCGCGCCACTCGCCCGGGCGCCCCGCGAGGTACACGCGGCGCGCGCCCGCGGCCTTCAGCGCCTCGGCCACCGGGGCCGCCTGCTCGGCGTACAGGGCGTCGCTGGAGCAGATGCACGCGATCTCGGCCCCACTGGCGGTGAACGCCCGCGCGGCCGAGGACGCGTCGACGGTGACCGGGTCGTGGACCGGCTCGATGCCGCCCGCCTGGAAGAGGTTGGCGGTGAACGACGCCCGCGCGGTGTGCGCGGACGGCGGGCCGAGGGCCGCGACGAAGACCCGCGGCCGGGCTCCGGTCGCCGCCAGATGTGCGTCCGAACGGCTCCGCAGCGCCTCGAACGCCTCGTCGCGGCGGACCCGCGGCAGCCCCCCGGACGGCCCGGCGGGCGCGGGGTCGCGCTCCACGGGCGCCTGGGAGAGCAGCGGGAACTCGCTGACTCCGGTGACCGGCTCGCGCCGGCGGGCCAGAGCGGTTCCGCGGGCCTGCCAGGCGGCCGCGATCCGCTCGGACACCAGGCCCGCGCGCAGCGCGGCGAGCTGGCCGCCCGCGCGCTCGATCTCCTGGAACCACTCCCAGGCCGCGTGGGCCAGTTCGTCCGTCAGCCGCTCCACGTACCAGGAGCCGCCGGCCGGATCGACGACACGGCCGACATGCGACTCCTCCACGAGGATCGTCGAGGTGTTGCGGGCGATCCTGCGGGCGAAGGCGTCCGGCAGGCCGAGCGCGTGGTCGAACGGGAGGACGGTCACGGCGTCCGCCCCGCCGACGCCGGCGGCGAGGGAGGCGACGGTGGTGCGCAGCATGTTCACCCAGGGATCGCGCCGGGTCATCATCACCGACGAGGTCACCGCGTGCTGGCGCTGGGCGCCCGCGGCGGGCGCGCCGCTCGCCTCGGCGACCCTGGCCCACACCCGCCGCGCGGCCCGGAACTTGGCGATCGTCAGAAACTGGTCGGCGGTGGCCGCGTAGCGGAACTCCAGCTGGGCGCAGGCGTCCTCGACCGAGAACCCGGCCTCGGTGAGACCGCGCAGCAGCGCGACACCGGTGGCGAGGGAGCAGCCCAGTTCCTGCGCGGGGGAGGCCCCCGCCTCGTGGTAGGGCAGCGCGTCCACGGTCAGCGTCCGCAGTCCCGGGTGGCTGTCCCGCACGCGCCGGGCGAGCGCGACGGCCTCGGCGGTGCGCTCCGGTACGGAGCCGTACGCACCCGTGCGCGCGGCGTGTCCCAGCGGGTCCGCGCCCAGGTTGCCGGACGCGGCCTCGACGCCGCGCTTCTCGTACAGCCGCAGCAACCGGTCCGCGGCGGCCCCGAACGCGTCACCCGCGTCCAGGACGACGGGCGCCAGGTCGAGCAGGACGCCGTCGAGGGCCGTGGCGATCTCCGGGACGGGGACACCGGACTCGCCGACGGAGAGCCACAGGGAGGTGACCCCGTTCTCCAGGTCCGCGAGCACGGCCTCGTTGGTACGTACCGGGTCGGGGCGGTCGTGCCGCTGGCGCACGTCCCAGCCGGAGACCACGCCGCCCTCGGGCCTGCCGCCCCGGGTGAAGGGGGCGAAGCCCGGATAGCCCGCACCGGCCGCGCCGTTGTCCGATGTGTACAGGGGACGGGCGGTGAGCCCGTCCTCCAGGGCCGTGGAGAGCGCCTCCTCGGCCGCCGCGTCCGGAACGTCCCTGCCCGACTTGCGCAGTACGCCGGCGACAAGGCGCTGCCACTGCTCATGGGAGGTGTCCGGGAAGTCCGCGGCCAGGGAGAACCCGTCGTCGGGAAGGACCGTCATGCTCGGATGCTAGGTCATGCACACAATCGTTCAGGAGGGGCACACGCTGTGACCTTGCACTCGCCCCGATGGTCGTGATTCTTCGCTGTGAGTGGGCTATCCACCGATTTGCCCGCGGGGTGTCCGGAGCGCGCCCGCCGCGTGGTGTGCCCGGTGGTTCACCCGGTCGGGCGGCGGCCGGGAAAGGCGCGCCGGGCCACGGCCACCACCGCCAGCGCCCCGGCGGCCGTCGGCAGCGCGGCGAACGGCAGGAGACCGGCGCCCGCGGACTCCAGGACGATGCCGCCCGTGAGGGAACCCGCCGCGATCCCCGCGTTGTAGACGGTCGCCTGCAGGGACGTCGCCACATCCGCGTTCCGCGGGCCCGAAGCGTCGACCAGCGCGGTCTGCAACAGCGTCGGCGCCCCGCCGAACGCCACGCCCCACCCGGCCACCGCGGCCACTACGACGGCGGGCCGCCCGCCCGCGAGCCCCAGGGCGCTGAGCAGGGTCGCCCGCGGATGCCGGTCGACCAGCACTCCCACGAGCCAGATCCCGGCGACCGTCGCGGTACCGAACACGAAGAGCACCAGCCCGGTCCGGCCGAACCGCCGTGAACAGGGCGGTCAGCCCCCACCACGGCAGCCGGGAATCACCGGGGACGGGCAGGGGAGGGCGGCACTCCCTCGATGTGCTGGACATGCGACCATGGTGAAACCTTCACATCAATGTGAAGGCAAGTGAGGCAGGTCCGGCCGCCGTGAGGAGAGTCGTGAAGATCGGCGAACTGTCCCGGCGCACCGGCGTACCCACCAGGATGCTGCGCTACTACGAGGAACAGGATCTGCTCCACCCCGGGCGCTCCGACAACGGCTACCGCTGGTACGAGCCCTCCGCCGTCCACCTGGTCCAGCAGATCCGGGGGCTGCTCGACTCCGGCCTGACCACGGAGATCATCCGCAGAATCCTGCCGTTCCCGACCGACCCGGACGTGATCCATGTCCATCCGCGGTGCCTCACCGAGGAGACGGCGGGGCTGCTGCACGCAGAGGCCGAGCGCATCCGGCAGCGGATCGACTGCCTGGCCCGCAACCGGGATGCGATCCTCGCCTATCTCGCGGCGGTCCGGTCCGGTGACGGGGGTTCCGGTGACGGGGGTCCGCCCGGGCGGCCGTGACCGGACGGGTGCGGACCCCGGGGGTGCAACCGTACGGTGGAACCACGGGAACCTCAGGGAAGGCGGGCTCCGCCATGGCCGGTGAGATCTCCTTCTTCGAACTCGGCGTGGGCGACGCCGAACGGGCCCGTGCCTTCTACGGCTCACTGTTCGACTGGTCCTTCGGCCAGGGCGTGTCCGAGGGCGGCGGCTACGAGATCCGCACGCCCGGTGCCCCCGGCGGGGTGCACGGCAGCGACCCCGGCGCCGGTCCGTATCTCTTCTTCCGGGTCGACGACCTGAAGGCCGCGATCGACCGGGTCGTCGAACTCGGCGGCACGGTCGACGACTTCGCCCTCGGGGAGGACGACGAGACGGTCGCACGCTACGGCCGCTTCACGTTCTGCCACGACGACCAGGGCTCGCCCTTCGGACTGCACGAACCGCCGAAGGGCGGCTGACGGGAAGGGCACCGGCGTTCACTAATCCGGCGTCCATGGATCCGTGAACGCCGGATCCGGCGCCCTCTGGTGCGGGGACGGCACCCCGGCCGGGGCATCCCTGCGGCAGGCCCCGGAACGGGTGGCGCGCGGGGCGATGACGCATTCTGTGGGTGACACCCGGTCCACCCCGGACCGTTTCCTCCACCCCTGGGGACATCCATGCGCATCGCCCTGAGCCAGATCACCACCGGCCCCGATCCCGCGCGGAACCTCACCCTCGTACGGGAGCAGGCGCGGCGCGCGGCCGGTTCCGGCGCGCGGGTCATCGCCTTCCCCGAGGCCACCATGGCCTGCTTCGGCACCCGGCTCCCCCCCCTCGCCGAACCCCTGGACGGTCCCTGGGCCACCGAGGTGCGGCAGATCGCGAAGGAGGCCGGTCTGGTCGTGGTCGCCGGGATGTTCACCCCGGCGGCGGACGGCAAGGTGACCAACACCCTGCTCGCCACCGGCCCCGGCGTCGAGGCCGCCTACGACAAGATCCATCTCTACGACGCCTTCGGCTTCACCGAGTCCGCCACCGTCGCCGCCGGCTCCGATGTCGTCACCGTCGATGTCGACGGTGTCCGGATCGGCCTCGCGACCTGCTACGACGTCCGTTTCCCCGAGCTCTTCCGGGCCCACGCCGACGCCGGGGCCGTCCTCACCCTGCTGCCCGCCTCGTGGGGCGACGGCCCCGGCAAGCGCGACCAGTGGGAACTGCTCGTCCGCGCCCGCGCGCTCGACGCCACCCTCTGGGTCGCCGCAGTGGACCAGGCCGACCCGGCCGCCTCGGGGCGGCCCGCCGTCACCAAGGCCCCGGCCGGCATCGGGTACAGCGCGGTCGTCGGACCCGACGGGACCGTACGGTCACGGCTGGAGGCGGCCCCCGGGCTGCTGGTCGCCGAGGTGGACCCCGCCGAGGTGGAGTCCGTACGGCGCGCCGTACCGGTGCTGGCGAACCGCCGGCTGGGACACGGCTGACGGCGCGGCCGGACCACCCGTATGTGCTGGAGCGCGACGGCCGACCTGGTGGCCGGCACCGCCGTCGCCTCCGCCGGGATCCTGTGCGTCTCCCGGGTGCGCCGGGCCCGTGATCTGCCGATCGCCGCGCTGCCCCTGCTGCTCGGCGCCCACCAGATCGTCGAGTCGGTGCTGTGGCGGGCGGGCGGCGGCACCGGACCGGCGACCGACGCCTGGGCCGCGATCGCCCTGCCGGTGCTGCCGCTCTGGGTGCCGCTGGGCGTGCTGCTCGCCGTACCCGGGCGCCGGCGGCTGCTCGCGATCCCGCTCGCGGCGGGGCTCGCCACGGCGGCCGTCCTCGCGTACTGCCTGGCCACCCGAACGGTGACGGCCGACATCCGGGACCGTACCGTCGGCTACCTGCTGGACCTGCCCCACCCGGCCGCCGTCGTCGCCGGGTATCTCCTCGCGACCGTCGGCGCGCTCCTGCTGAGCGGTGACCGGGTGCTGCGGCTGCTGGGGACCGTGGCCGCGGTGGGGGCGGCGCTGTGCGCACTGCTGTGGCGCACCGAGTTCGTGTCCACCTGGTGCGCGGTCGCGGCCGTCGCCTCCGTCCTGGTGTTCTTCTGGGTGCGCGGGCCCCGTCAGCCCCCGGGCGGGGTGCGGGCGGTGGCCTGAGAGCCCGGGGCCCGCCCGGATTCCGGGCCCCGGCCGGAGTCCTCGGTGCGCCGGGCGCCCGCCGCCGTATGGGCGTCCGCGCCGGTGTGGGCGCTCCGCGCGGCCGGATCCGCCGCGGGGCCGCTCTCCGCACCGGGACCGGCGCCGCGCGCGTGCGGCCTCGGAACGCCTCGCGACGGCAGGAGCACCGCGAGAACGAGACCGGCGAGCACCGCGCCGAGAGCGACAAGGAACGAGATCCGGAAGCCCCGCATGCTCGGCACGAGCACCCCGCCCATCGACACCGAGGTGTTCGCCAGGATCATGCCGATCACGGCGCTCGCCGTGGAGGTGCCGATGGAGCGCATCAGGGTGTTCAGCCCGTTGGCCGCCCCCGTCTCCGAGGGATCGACCGCCCCGACGATGAGCGCGGGCAGCGAGGCGTACGCGAGCCCCATGCCCGCTCCCAGCACCACCGAGAGGGCGACCGTCTGCCAGGCGGCGCTCATCATGCCGAGCCCCGCGCCGTAGCCCACGGCCATGATCAGCATGCCGGTGAGCAGGGCGGCCCTCGGGCCGTAACGGGCGGACATCCGCCCGAAGACCGGCGCGGTGAACATCATGGTCACCCCGAGCGGTGCGACACACAGCCCGGCCACCAGCATCGACTGCCCCAGGCCGTAACCGGTCGAGACGGGGAGCTGCAGCAGCTGGGGAAGGATCAGCGACACGATGTAGAAGGCGGCGCCGAGCATGATCGAGGCGAGATTGGTCAGCAGCACCTCCCGCCGCGCGGTCGTCCGCAGATCGACCAGCGGGCCGGTGGTCCGCAGCTCCCAGAGCCCCCACAGCGCGAGCACCGCCGCCGAGGCTCCGAACATGCCCAGCGTGACGGGGGAGTTCCACCCCCAGTCGCCGCCCTTGGTGACCGGCAGCAGAAGCAGCACCAGGCCCGCGCTCAGGCCCAGCGCCCCCGGCAGATCGAAGCCGCCGCCCGCCCGCAGTGACGGCTCGGGCACCACCAGCACGGTGGCCAGCATCGACACCAGGCCGAGGCCCGCCGAGGTGAAGAACAGCGCGTGCCAGTCGGCGTGGGAGGCGATCAGCGCGGCACCCGGCAGGGCCAGACCGCCGCCCACCCCGATCGACGAACTCATCAGCGCCATCGCCGGGCCGAGCCGCTCGCGCGGTACGACGTCGCGCATGATCCCGATCCCGAGCGGTATCGCGCCCATCGCGAAGCCCTGGAGAGCCCGGCCGACGATCATCGTCACCAGTTCGTCGGTGAATCCGCAGACCAGCGAGCCGACGACCATGATGCCGAGGCTGGTGAGCAGCATGCGCCGCTTGCCGTACAGGTCACCGAGCCGTCCCATGATCGGGGTCGCCACCGCCCCCGCGAGCAGTGTGGCGGTGATGACCCACGTGGCATTGGCCGGGCTGGTGCTCAGCAGCACCGGCAGATCCTTGATCACCGGGATGAGCAGGGTCTGCATCACGGCCACGGTGATCCCCGCGAACGCCAGGACGGGGACGGCTCCCCGGGCTGCGCGGGCCTCACCGACGCGCCCGCCCGCGGCGCTGTCCTCCTGTGCTGTCCTGCGCGGCATGCGTACGGCCTCCCGGGCGGGCGATGTCGGATGCTCCGTCCGGCCGGGGGAGCCGCCACCAAGTGCTTGTGCACTCAACATATCGAGAACCCCGTCAGCCCCGGGCCGAATGGGTACCCGAAGCAGCGGCGAAGTGCCGAAGGCGAAGGAGGAGTTGTCCATGGCGTCGGGGAATTCGGGGTATCCGGGGACTTCAGGGACTCCGGAGGCGCCCGGGACGGCCGGGACAGCCGGCGGACCGGTGACGGGCCGTCCGGCCGGGGCGACACGGACCGCCTGCTGCCCCGGGACCCGGCCGACCAGCGGGCCCACGAGGGCGAGGACCCCCTGGACGTCCCCGGCGGCGATGCCCTGAGCCGGGACCTTCCCTGGACGGACCAGTCGGGCACCGGCCGCCGCGGTGAACCCCGCAGCGGGTCCGTCCACCCCGAGCAGCCGGTTCCGGACGAGCCCTCCGGCGGACCCGGTCCGGCGCGCCTGTGGCGGCCCGATTCGCATCCCGCACCGGACCGGGTCAGCCTGGAGGGGGCGTTCCTCCCGGGAAGCCGTACCCCTGACCGGAGGAAGGCGACGGGCCGGGCCGGTTCACGGCCACGGCCCCGGCGCCGTGCCGCCCGACGGGAGCCGGCCGGCGTCGCCGCGCACGCGCTGTTCGCGGGCCGCGCACGCCTCGGGGGCCTCGCCAAGGGCACCCGTCCTCGGCCGACGCCCGCGGCACACGACGCGGCCCCCGGAAGGCCCCCGGGAAACAGCGCACAGACCGTGCGGAGAGCGAGGGATCACCGTGAACAGGACCGATCAGCACGCCGAACCCGTGACGGTCACCATCACCGGGTGCACCAAGGAGGACGCCCATGCCGTCTTCCAGGTGCTGAGGAGGTCGTACGCCTCCGACCGCGCCGCCTCCGACCGCCCGGAGTACGTCTCCGAGGGCCACGCGACCGTGTGGACGGCGACCTTCGACGTGAGCGACACGGCCCCCGCCGGCGGGGGTGCCGGGCCACCGGCCGGACCCGTGTCGCTCACCGACGCCGTCGAGGCGGAGATGCAGGGCGGCTACTGGGCCGTCGACCGGATGACGGAAACGCTCGCCGCGGCGTTCGACGTCAGGAAGGAGGGCACAGCGGCCGGTGACCAGGAGAAGGACGTCCAGCTCCGGCTGGAGAGCCGGGCCGCGTGACCGTACGCCGCGTTGCGGGACCGCCCCGGGCGCGCGACTGTCGAAGGGCCCACCCGCAGACGCCGGCCGCCCACCCGCAACACCCCGCGACCGAAACCGACCGAGAACCCGAACCCGAACCCGACCGAGAACCCCGGACCCCGTCCCCGGCCCGGCCGTGAACCGACCCTGGCGCCGAGAGCCCGCCGCAGGACGGACGGCGGGCACGGGCCCGCGCCCCACCTCCGTGCGTCCGGGGCGGCGCGGGTGGGCCGTACGCCCGTACCGCCGCCGTAGGCACCCGCGGTCGTACGCGCACCTGCCGGCCGTCCATCCGGCAGGCCGTGCGCGTGGCCGTCCGCCGTCCGTGAGGTCATGGGCGCCCGGATGCGTTCCGCGACCGGGCGGCGAGGTCCCGAACGCTGTGCCGTACCACGTCCCGAGGAAGGACATGCCCATGCCCATCGCCACGGTGAATCCGGCCACCGGTGAGACGCTCCACACCTTCGACCCCCTCGGGGCGGAGGAGATCGAACGGCGTATCGCGCTCGCCCGGACCGCCTTCGAGCAGCACCGTGCGACCGACCCCGCCACCCGCTCCCGGCTCCTCAACCGCGCCGCCGATCTGCTGAACGCCGACGAGGACCGCATCGCCCGCGTCATGACCACCGAGATGGGCAAACCGGTCGCGGCGGCCCGCGCCGAGGCCGCGAAGTGCGCCAAGGCGATGCGCTGGTACGCCCAGCACGCGGCGGAGCTCCTCGCCGACGAGCACCCCTCGGGCGCCGACATCCGGGACTCGGGGGCCGCCCGGGTGGCCGTACGCTACCGGCCGCTCGGTGTGGTGCTGGCGGTCATGCCGTGGAACTTCCCCCTCTGGCAGGTCGTGCGCTTCGCCGCACCGGCCCTGATGGCGGGCAACACCGGACTGCTCAAGCACGCCTCCAACGTGCCGCAGACCGCCCTGTACCTGGAGGACCTGTTCCGGCGCGCGGGCTTCCCCGAGGGCTGCTTCCAGACCCTGCTGGTGGGGTCGGGAGCGGTGGAGGGCATCCTGCGCGACGGCCGGGTGGCGGCCGCGACCCTCACGGGCAGTGAGCCCGCCGGCCGGTCCGTCGCCGCCGTCGCGGGCGACGAGGTCAAGCACACGGTCCTGGAACTGGGCGGCAGCGATCCGTTCCTCGTGATGCCGTCGGCCGATCTGGACCGGGCCGCCGCCACCGCCGTCACGGCCCGGGTGCAGAACAACGGCCAGTCCTGTATCGCCGCCAAACGGTTCATCGTCCACACCGACGTCCACGACGCTTTCTGCGAACGCTTCACCGCGGGCATGCGGGCACTCGTCCTCGGCGACCCCATGGACGAGTCCGTCCAGGTCGGCCCGCTCGCCACCGAGCAGGGCCGCGCCGATCTGGAGGAACTCGTGAACGACGCCCTGGAGCACGGCGCCAGGGCCCTGTGCGGCGGCGGCCGGCCCACGTCCACGGACAGGTCCGCGAACCTGGACAAGGGCTGGTACTACGAGCCCACCGTCCTCACCGGAGTCGATGACCGCATGCGCATCCACCGCGAGGAGGCGTTCGGACCGGTGGCCACCGTCTACCGCGTCCCCGACCTCCCCGCGGCGATCGCCGTCGCCAACGACAGCCCCTTCGGCCTCAGCTCCAACGTCTGGACCCGGGACGAGGACGAGATGGCCCTGTGCGCCCGGGACATCGAGGCCGGGGGCGTCTTCTTCAACGGGATGACCGCCTCCCACCCCGCGCTGCCTTTCGGCGGCGTCAAGCGGTCCGGCTACGGCAGGGAGCTGTCCGCCCACGGCATCCGGGAGTTCTGCAACATCACGACGCTCTGGTACGGCCCCGGGCACTGACCCCCGACGGACCCACAAGGACTCCTCCATGAACGACGTCACCACCACCGCCGGCACCAGGCTCACCGGCACCGAACTGGCGGCCCTCGACGCCCACTGGCGCGCCGCCAACTATCTGTCCGTGGGCCAGATCTATCTGATGGCCAATCCGCTGCTCACCGAGCCTCTGCGGCCCGAGCACATCAAACCCCGGCTGCTGGGACACTGGGGCACCTCACCCGGCCTCAACCTCGTCTACACCCACCTCAACCGGGTCGTCTCCGGGCGCGGTCTGGACGCCCTGTGCGTCTGGGGGCCCGGCCACGGCGGGCCCGCCGTGCTCGCGGGCTCCTGGCTGGAGGGCACGTACTCCGAGACCTATCCGGACGTGAGCCGTGACGCCGGCGGCATGGAGCGGCTGTTCCGGCAGTTCTCCTTCCCCGGCGGTGTGCCCAGCCATGTGGCACCCGAGACCCCGGGCTCGATCCACGAGGGCGGTGAGCTGGGCTACTCCCTGGGCCACGCCTACGGAGCCGCGTTCGACAATCCGCATCTCCTCGTGGCCTGTGTCATCGGCGACGGCGAGGCGGAGACCGGGCCGCTCGCCGCCTCCTGGCACTCCAACAAGTTCCTCGACCCCGTCCACGACGGAGCCGTGCTCCCGATCCTCCACCTCAACGGCTACAAGATCGCCAACCCGGCCGTCCTCGCCCGCCTCCCGGAGGCCGAACTCGACGCACTGCTGCACGGCTACGGCCATGAACCCCTCCATGTCACCGGCGACGAGCCCGAGGCCGTCCACCGCGCCATGGCCGCCGCGATGGACCGGGCCCTGGACCGGATCGAGGAGATCCAGCGCGCGGCCCGCAGGGACGGCATACGGAGACGGGCGCACTGGCCCGTGATCGTCCTGCGCACGCCGAAGGGCTGGACCGGACCCGCCACCGTCGACGGCCACCCCGTGGAGAACACCTGGCGCTCCCACCAGGTGCCGCTGGCCGGGGTGCGCGACCACCCGGAGCACCTGCGGCAACTGGAGGCCTGGCTGCGGTCCTACCGTCCCGGGGAACTGTTCGACGCGGCCGGCCGGCCCCTGCCCCAGGTGCTCGCCTGCGTTCCCACCGGCGCCCGCCGGCTCGGCGCCACGCCCCACGCCAACGGCGGAGTCCTGCTGCGGGAACTGCCCCTGCCCGGCCTGGACCGGTACGCCGTCGAGGTCGACAAGCGGGGCGCGGGCAGCCACGAGCCCACCCGGGTGCTCGGCTCCCTGCTCGCCTCCGTGATGGCGGCGACCGCCGAGCGGCGTGACTTCCGGGTCGTCGGCCCCGACGAGACCGCGTCCAACCGGCTCGACGCGCTCTACGAGGTGACCGGCAAGGCGTGGCAGGCGGGGATCGTGCCTACCGACGAGCATCTGGCCCACGACGGACGGGTGATGGAGATCCTGTCCGAGCATCTGTGCCAGGGCTGGCTGGAGGGCTATCTCCTCACCGGCAGGCACGGACTGTTCTCGTGCTACGAGGCGTTCGCCCATATCGTCGACTCGATGGTCAACCAGCACATCAAGTGGCTGAGGACCTCCCGCCGTCTCCCGTGGCGCCGCCCCATCGCCTCCCTGACCTATCTGCTGACCTCCCACGTCTGGCGGCAGGACCACAACGGCTTCTCCCACCAGGACCCCGGCTTCGTCGACCACGTCCTCGACAAGAGCCCCGAGGTGGTCCGCGTCTACTTCCCCCCGGACGCCAACACCCTGCTGTCCGTCGCCGACCACGCGCTGCGCAGCCGCGACTACGTCAATGTGATCGTCGCGGGCAAGCAGCCCTGCCCCGACTGGCTCACCATGGACGAAGCCCGCGCCCACTGCGCCCGGGGCGCCGGGGTGTGGGAGTGGGCCGGGACCGAGGACAACAGGCCGGGAGTCCGGGGACCCGATGTGGTGCTCGCCTGCGCCGGGGACGTACCCACCCAGGAGACCCTGGCCGCCGCCGAACTGCTCCGCCGCCACGCGCCCGGGCTGGCGGTGCGGGTGGTCAACGTCGTCGACATCGCCCGGCTGCTGCCGCACGGGGAACACCCGCACGGCATGACGGACTTCGAGTACGACGCCCTGTTCACCCGCGACAAGCCGGTGATCTTCGCCTACCACGGCTATCCCTGGCTGATCCACCGGCTCGCCTACCGCCGGGCGGGACACCCCCACCTGCATGTCCGCGGCTACAAGGAGGAGGGGACGACGACCACACCGTTCGACATGGTCGTCCGCAACGATCTGGACCGGTACCGGCTGGTGATGGACGTCGTCGACCGTGTCCCGGGCCTCGGGGTGCGCGCCGCCGCCCTGCGCCAGGCGATGGCCGACGCGCGCTCCCGCCACCACACCTGGATCCGGGAGTACGGCACGGATCTGCCCGAGGTCGCCGACTGGACCTGGAGCGGCTGACCCCCGGGCCGGGCGCGCCGGGCGCACCCGGCGGGCGGCGGCCCTCAGCCCGCCGCCGCGAGCACCGCCCGGCCGCCGGGCCCCGCGGGGCTGCCGAGGGCACCGGAGAACTGGTCCACCACCTGCTCCAGGGCCTCGGCCGCCCCGGGGGCTAGTGCCAGCGAGGTGTCGTCGCCCACGGTGATGTCCTTGTCGAGGGTGAACCAGCCCTGGACGACATGCGCCGCGCCCATCGAGCTGAGGACCGGCCGCAGCGCGTAGTCGATCGCCAGCACATGCGCCGTGGTGCCGCCGGTGGCCAGCGGCAGCACGGTCTTCCCCGCGAGGGCGTGCTGCGGCAGCAGGTCGAGGAGTGCCTTGAGGACCCCCGAGTACGAGGCCTTGTAGACGGGGGTGCCGATGACGACACCGTCGGCGCGCGCGAACAGCGCGGCGGCCTCGACGATCGCCGGATGCCCGAAGTCGGCGCCGAGCAGGGCGTCGGCGGGAACGGTGCGGATGTCGAGGGGGAGCACCTCATGGCCCTGGAGGACGAGCCGCTGGTCCAGGTGGCGCAGCAGCCGGTTCGTACGGGAGGAGGCGGAGGGGCTGCCGGAGACGGACAGGACGATGGCCATGGAGAGTCCTTCGGGAGAAGAGGGGATGACGGTCGGTCGGCGACCGTGCGCGCACACCGCCGGGCAGGACGGGACGCGGGCCGGAGGAGTTCGTACGCCCGCAACACGCGGGCGCCGGGCGCCCGTTGCCGTTCGGCGGGGTCACGAGAGAGGGGAAGCGCCCTTCACCGGGGCGGGAAGCGGTGACAGGAGGCGCTGGAGACACGGGCGAGGTCGACATGCCGCCGCCGTGTGAGGTCCAGTCGTGTCCGCATGCCGCTGATTGCAGCAAGGCCACGTCCGCCCAGTCAAGGAATTCCCGGCCGGTCTCGTATACCGGACCCCGGTGCCCAGCGCCATCGCTACCCGTCAAGAGCAGGCGCAACTGGGAGAAATCGGGCGGCCTTAGGTTCGCGGGTCGCGGGGGCGCCGCCTAGAGTTGCCCGTATCGGAGCAGAACGGTGGTTTTCCCCGCAGTCTGTCCCCCTGGGAGGTCCGATGACCCGCCTATCGCCGGTCGTGGGCCCGGAGCACGGGCACCGTCAGGGCCGCGCCCGTGCTCCGGGCCCACCGGGATGCCGCACACCCTCCGCGACCGCAGGAGTCGGCGGGGCATCGGCCGAGGCGACGTCGTGGTGCTCTCCGGTGGCGGGGACCCGGCTCCCTTCACCGCGCGGGCGCCTGGCCCCCACCGGTCGGCCCACCGGGTGGTACGGGTCGGCTCGCGCCCGCACCGGAGGGTGCGGACCGGCTCCCGCGCGGCACGCCCCGGTGTCGGGGCGGCCGTTGGCGGAACGGCGTGCGCCGGGCGGGCCGCTCTCGCCGAACAGCCCGGACGGGCCGCCCCGGAACACCCGGCGGCGGCCGCCCGTCGTGCGGCGGAACCGGGTTCCGGGGTACGGCCGGTGGCTGCGGGACGCCCGGGGACGCGGCGCGCGGTGACGCCGGGGCGCGGGACACGGTCCGTGGCGGCGCCGACAGCGGGTACACCTCTCGCGGTGGCGTCCCCGGCCGTGGTGCGGGACGCTCCCGGCGGCGGTGAGCCCGATGCGTGAGATCCTTCCGGCGCTCGGCCGCTGGTACGGCTCCGGCAGCCCCTTCGGGCTCGCCACGGTGGTCGCCGTCAGCCGCAGCGCCCCGCGCGGCCCCGGGGCGGCCATGGCCGTCGGCCCCGGTGACGCCGCCCTCGGCAGCGTCTCCGGGGGCTGTGTGGAGGGAGCGGTCTTCGAGCTGGCCAAGGAGGTCGTGGCGAGTGGGGAGGCCCGGCTGGAGACCTTCGGCTACAGCGACGAGGACGCCTTCGCCGCCGGTCTCACCTGCGGCGGTGAGATCACCGTGCTCGTCCGTCCCGTCTCGGCGGCGGCCGACCCGTCGTTCGGTGAGGTCGTGGCGTCCGTCGCGGGGCACCGGCCGGTCGTGGCCGCCACCGTCGTCGACGGCCCCGCCCCGCGCGGCGCCACCCTCGCCGTGTGGCCCGGCGCCGTCTCCGGCACCCTGGGAACGGCCGGACTCGACGCGGCCGTCGTCGCCGACGCGCGCGGGGAACTCGCCCTCGGCGCGACCGGCCTCCGCCACTACGGCCCCCACGGAGAGCGCCGTGAGGACGCCGTCACCGTCTTTCTGCACTCGTTCGCCCCGCCGCCCCGGATGCTGGTCTTCGGGGCGATCGACTTCGCCGCCGCGGTGGCGAGGATCGGCGCGTTCCTCGGCTACCGGGTGACCGTGTGCGACGCCCGTCCCGTCTTCGCCGACCCGAGGCGCTTCCCCGAGGACGCGGAGGTGGTCGTCGCCTGGCCACACCGCTATCTGGGCGCCACCGAGACCGACGGGCGGACCGTGATCTGCGTCCTCACCCACGACCCCCGGTTCGACGTTCCGGTGCTGGAGGCGGCGCTGCGCTCCGAAGCCGCCTACATCGGGGTGATGGGCAGCCGGAGGACACACGACGACCGGATGGCACAGCTGCGGGGGCGAGGGCTGACCGAGGCGCAACTGGAGCGGCTGCGCTCACCGATCGGCCTCGACCTCGGGGCCCGTACACCCGAGGAGGTGGCCGTGTCGATCGCGGCGGAGATCGTCGCCCTGCGCTGGGGCGGCAGCGGCGCGCCGCTCGCACGGACGCGGGGGCCGATCCATCACCGTCCCTGACGGGCGTCCGGGCGCGGCCGTCGCGCGGGCCCCGCGTGCAGCGTGGTGCTCGCCGTCCGGATCCGGGGCCGGATCCGCACCGGGGTGCTCCAGGAGGCGCCGACCGCGGTCACCGGCCCTCCCGTATGCCACTTCCGTGAGTTCCTCCGAGCCCGTACGTCCCTTTGAGCCCGTTGCGCTCCGCGCGGGCCGGGGGAGGGGCCACCGGGGGAGGCGCGGCGGTGCCCCCGGCGCGCCGGATGAGATCACCGTCCGCCGTGCCCGCCGCGGAAGGCACTGATCGCGGCCGCCGCGCTCTCCCGGCCGGGCGCGTCCTCGTCGGGGGTCCGGTGCGCGACCGTGCCGGGCGGCGCGGCGGCCGGGGCGTCCAGCGGCCGGATTCGGGCGTCCGGGTCGATCCAGTTCACCGGGACGGGATCGACGAACGCCTCGGCGTGGGAGACGTGCCCCCGCGGTTTGACCGACGACGGCAGCGGATCGCGGATCAGGGAGTCCTCCGGCAGCCCGCACGCGTACAGCAGCGCCGCCGTCTCCTCGACGAACATCACCGGTCCGCAGAGGTAGACGCGCTCGTCCGCCCAGTCCCGGCGCCCCCGCAGATGGGTGTGCAGCCGTTCCGCCGCGCGTATATGGCCCTCGCCGCGCTCCTGGTACCACCAGTACGCGCTCAGACAGGGGTGGTCGCGCAGAAGGTCGTCGAGGGACGCGCCGTCGTAGAAGTGCGCCTCGCCGCGGGCCACGGCGTCGATCCGGATCCGGGGCGCGGGCCGGCGGCGCAGCAGCTCGTCGAGGACCGACTTGACGGGGGCCCAGCCCGTACCGGCGGCGATGAGGGTGACGGCGGGGGTGCCGGGCGGCGGGGTGAGCGCGGATCCCGAGGCCGCCCCGAGCCGCAGGGTCTGGCCGGGTTCGGTGCGGTCGCACAGCACATTGCTGAGCAGCCCGTCCGGCACCCGGCCGACATGGAATTCGAGCACCCGCTCCCGGTCGGGGCCGACCGCCCCGCCCGCCAGCGAGTAGGGCCGCCACACCCCCGGCAGCTCCGGGTGCTCGATGGTCGCGTACTGACCGGGCAGCCAGGGGTACGGGGTCCGGACGGCCGCCCGCACGACCGCCGTGTGGTCCCCGTGCAGCCGGTGGGAGAGGACCGTGGCGCTCCAGAACGCGGGCTCGTGCGCCGCCGCCGCGCGGCGCGCACCGGCCGCCATGAGCGCGGCGGTGTGCCCGTACACCCGCAGCCAGGCCGACTCCGTCCGCTCGTCCCACAGATTCGGGCTGTGGTGGCGCACGGCGGCGACCAGGCTCGCACCGACCGCCGCGTAGTCCTCCTCCACGATCCCGAACTTGCGGTGGTCCCGGCCGAGCCGCTCCAGATGGGCGGGAAGCCCGGGATGGTCCAGGTGCTCCACCACATGGACCAGCGTGGTGAACAGCCGTTCGTACTGATCGTCCATCAGGGCCGGGAACAGCGGCCTGAGATGCGGATGGTTGGCGAAGAGGTGCGCGTAGAAGTACCGGACCACATGTCCGGCCCGCCTTCTGACCCGCTCCAGACTCGCGCCGACCAGGGCGATGTCGTGGCGGGCGGTGCTGTCGTCGTCCATGTGGTTCCCCCGGGGCCGCACGTCCGCGCGCCGACTGAACGCACGAGTAGTGCCGAGCGAGCGCACCGTATCAACTCAGGGGAGAAGATGAGCCGTTGAATGCTAAATCTGTTCCGGATATGTTCCGGCCGGGCCAAAAACGCCGTCCCGGCCGGAACATCCGCACCGCTTCCGGGGCCCGCGCCCGGTGGCGGATTTGTCAGATGCCCTGCCAGTCGGGCTTGGACGCGTAGGTCGCGCGGAAGTAGTCGGCGAGTTTCAGCCGGGAGGCCGCGGCCTCGTCGACCACCACGGTGGCGTGCGGATGGAGTTGCAGTGCCGAGGCGGGGACGAGCGCCGAGAGCGGGCCCTCGACGGCGAGTGCCACGGCGTCGGCCTTGGCCCCGCCGGTGGCCAGCAGCACCACATGGCGGGCGTCCAGGATGGTGCCGATCCCCTGCGTGATCACATGGTGCGGGACCTCTTCGAGGCTGTCGAAGAACCGCGCGTTGTCCCGGCGGGTCCGCTCGGTGAGGGTCTTGATCCGGGTGCGGGACGCGAGCGAGGAGGACGGCTCGTTGAACCCGATGTGCCCGTCGCCGCCGATGCCCAGCAACTGGAGGTCGACACCGCCGGCCTCCGCGAGCGCGCGGTCGTACGCGGCGCAGGCCGCCGCCACGTCCTCGGCGGTGCCGTCGGGGCCCATGAACGAGGACTCGGGCAGGCCGAGCGGTGCGACGAACTCCCGCAGGACCACCGAGCGGTACGACTCCGGGTGGCCGTGCGGCAGGCCCACGTACTCGTCGAGCTGGCATATCCGGGCCGCGGACACCGACACCTCGCCGGCGCGGACCTTGGCGGTGAGGGCTTCGTAGACGGGCAGCGGTGTCGAGCCGGTGGCCACCCCCAGCAGGGCGTCCGGCTTGTGTCGCAGCAGCTCGGCCATGGCTTCGGCGATGAGTTCCCCACCGGAGGCGGCATCCGGAACGATGACAACTTCCACGAACGTCCCTGTCTCTTCGTGCGCTCTGTGCGTGACCTCGGGTCCGCACAATGGTGTAGACCAATCTACCCCAGCTGGGGACTCCTATGCGTGTAGAAGCCAAGTAGCCCGAACGGTGCGAAGGGCCCGCCAGTCGAATCGTCGGCCCAGGTCCGCCGGTGGTCCGCCCGGCATACGAGTGGACCACCGGGCGGGGAGCCGCCCGCCGCCCGCCCGCGACCGCTTACCAGGCCGGCCCGGAGCAGCGCGGTCCGCGGTGGCAACCGGCTGAGCCCCCGGCCCACCGGCGCCCGGGTCAGCCGCCGAGGCGGTCGTAGAACTCCTTCTGCGCCGGGTAGTACGTCTCGAACGCCGGCAGCCCGGCGCCCCGGTACGAGGCGGTGAACATGTCCAGGTAGTACTCCCAGCCGGGGCCGATCTCGCCGAGCCCCGCCTCGTTCTCCCGTGACAGATGCTGGATCAGCTCCACCGTCGTCAGGCCGTCCACCTCCGACAGCAGGGCCTCCAGATGCCAGGCCCCGGCCTCGTCCGCCGTCCTGACCGCGAGCCGGCGCGGTGGCTCGCACGCCTCGATGTCCACCTCGGACCACGGTGCGCCCTCCTCGAACCCCATCCGCACCTCGATGGTCCGGCCGGGTCCCGCCTCCCCCTTCCAGGCGCCGAACCAGCGCGCGGTCCGCTCGGACTCGGTCAGATGCGCCCAGACATCCGTCATGGAGCCGGAGATCGTACGGCTGAGCACCAGATCGCGGCCGTCCTCGGTGTCCAGCAGCCTGCCGGTGGGGTGGGGGGACGTCATGGCTCTCTCTCCTCCAGGATCGATGCGCCGTCACGCGAAGGCGCCGACGATCCCACACTAGGGTCCGCCACTGACAACGGCCCCGAGCGTGCCCGCGCGCTCCGTCCCCCGCCCGCTCCACCCGCGCCTTGCCCGTGTTTCGGTCACGCGCCGTGCCCACGGGCTCCGTTCGCGCGTCCGCGCCGCGCCGGCCCGCACCCCCGCGGTCGGCGGGCCCGTCCGTACCCCGCTCCCGGCCGTCCGGTCCGCCTCCGCGTCCGTACCGGTGGCCGCCTCCCTCCACGGTCGTCCGGAACGGCGGCGGCTCCGCCGCCGACCGTCCGGATCCGATGCCGCCGGGCGGCCGGTGCCGCACTGGCGCCCCGCCCCCGCAGCCCCGACACTGGTCGCTCCCGAGCGCGAGCGGCGGCACGGACAGGAGGGGCACCCGGAGATGTCACAGGCCCGCACCGAGACCCCCGGGGCCACGCCCCCGGACCGGCGGCCGGAGCTGGACGCCATCCGGCTCCTCGTGGTCGTCGGACTGGTCTTCTTCCACGCGGCACTGGTGTTCGACGAGCGGGACGACTTCTACGTCAAGAACGACGAGACCACCGGACTCACCATGATCGGCGCCGGGCTCGGTGTGGTCTGGGCCATGCCCGCCCTCTTCCTCATCGCCGGGCTCGGCACGTGGTACTCGCTGCGCCGGCGCGGTACGGGCGGCTTTCTGAAGGAGCGCCTGCTGCGGCTGGGCGTCCCGCTCGTCTTCACCACGCTCACGATGATGCCCGTGCCGCAGTGGCTCCGGCTGCGCGCCGCCGACCCCTCGTACGACGAGTCCTACCTCCGGTTCCTGCCGCGTTTCTACGACGTGCGCTTCGATCCGGCGTCCTTCCCCTTCGTGGTGCAGGGCGAGCACTTCGAGACCGGTCATCTGTGGTTCGTGGTGCTGCTGCTGGCGTTCTCCGTGCTGCTCGCGCTGCCCGTGTACGCGTTCCGCGGCGGCGGCGCCGCCCGGCTGCGCGCACGGGCGGCGGAGGCGGTGACCCGGCGCGGTGTCGTACTGCTGCCCGCCCTGCCGATCGCGCTGATCAGCGCGGTGCTGGGGCTGGAGGAGTCGTACGGCGGCTGGAGCCGGTGGGCGTATCTGCTCTTCTTCGTCTGCGGGTTCGCCCTCGCCGCCGACGACCGGTTCCGGGCCGCCATGCGCCGGGAGGCGCCCCTGGCGGCCGGGATCGGCGGTGTGCTGTTCCTGGCGGCGCTGCCCGGGTTCCTCACCCAGGACGACCCGTTCACCGCGATGACCCCGCTGGCCGTCACGGCCCGTACGCTCTTCGGGCTCACCGGCTGGCTCTGGCTGGTCGCGATCCTGGGTCTGCTCGACCGCCGCCTCCTGGCCCGTCGTTCGTCCCCTGCTCCCGCGTCCCCGCCCGCCGGGGAGCGGAGCGGGAGACGGCGTGTGTACGCGTATCTGGCCGCCGCGGTTCTGCCCTTCTACGTCCTGCACCAGCCGGTCGTCGTCGCCGTCGCGTACGGGGTCGTCGGCTGGGACTGGCCGATGCTGCCCAAGTACCTGGTGATCGTCGCCTTCTCACTGATCCTCACGACGGCCGCGTACGAACTCCTGGTACGGCGCACCCGGGTGACCCGCTTCCTGTTCGGAATGCGCGGCTGAGCGCACGGACCGGACGCGGGGCGGGCAGGCCCGCGTCCGGTCTCAGGCGCTGGCTCCGCCGTCGACGACCAGATCGTGGCCCACGGCGAAGCCCGCCTCGTCGGACGCGAGCCAGAGCACGGCGCCGACGACCTCGTCGAGCGTGCCGACCCGCCCGAGCGGGATGGAGGGCGCGAGCCGCTCATGACGCTGCTCGGGGCTCTCGCCGGGCAGGAGGGACATCGGCGCGTCACTCGCCCCCGGGCTCACCGCGTTGACGCGGATGCCGTCCCCGATGTGGTCGAGGGCGGCGGCCCGCGTCAGCGCGCTCACCCCGGCCTTCGACGTGCCGTACGCGGCCAGCATGGGCCTGCGCAGATGCGGACCGATAGTGGAGGACGTGTTGACGATCGCTCCGCCGCCCCGGGCGCGCATCTGCCGGATCTCGTGCTTCATCGAGAGGAAGACCCCCGTCAGGTTGACGTCCAGCACCCGGCGCCAGGTGTCGGAGTCGAGGTCGGCGAGGGGGCCGGGGCGGCCGAGAATCCCCGCGTTGTTGTGGGCGACGTCGAGGCCGCCGTGGCGCTCGACGACGGTCTCCACCACGCGGGCCACGTCGTCCTCCACGGTCACGTCGGCCGTCACCAGACTCGCCCGGCCGCCTTCCTTCTCGATCAGTTCGACCGTCCCGGACAGTGCTTCGGTGCCACGCCCGGCCACCACGACGGTCGCGCCCTCACGGGCGAAAGCGCGCGCCGTCGCCCGCCCGATGCCCGTGCCGCCGCCGGTGACGAGGGCGACCTTGCCGTGGAATCGGCTGCTGTTCATGGGATCTCCTTAGAGGAAAAGTCATAATTGAACGATCGGTCCAATATGCGGGCAGGGAGAAGCGCCGCAGGGGCGGGGGCGGGGTTCAGTCGAGTACGGACAGGGCGACCGCGGCCGTGTCGCGCAGCCGGGCCGGGTCCTCCGAGCTCATGCCCATGACGCGCATCCCCTGCAGCAGCGTGAGCAGGAACCGGGCCAGCGCGCGCGGGTCCTTGCCGGCGGACAGCTCGCCCTGGGCGCGGGCTCTGGCCAGCGCGGAGGTCAGGGTGCCCTCGACGAAGTCCCAGTTCGCCTCGACCCGCCGGGCCACCGCCCGGTCGTGCGGCGCCAGTTCGACGGCCGTGTTCACCACCAGGCAGCCCCGGTGCAGCGTGTCCGCCGCGGCCTCGTCCGCGTAACGCTCGACGAGGGCCCGTACCGCCGGCAGGACGGGACCCGGCCGGGAGAGCAGTCCGACGAAGTCGACGCCGTTCTCCAGATAGCGGTCGTACGCCCTGAGGTACAGCTCCCGCTTGCTGCCGAACGTCGCGTAGACGCTCGCGCGGCCGATCCCCAGGTGCTCGACGAGGTCGGCCATCGAGGTCGCCTCGTACCCCTTCAGCCAGAACAGCTCCATGGCCCGCTGAAGCGCCGCGTCAGGATCGAACTCCTTGGTCCTTGCCATACCATCGACGATAGTAGTAACTGGAATGACCAGTCAAATAAGAGTGGGGGGTCGGCCCCTGCACCGGCCTTCTGCTCGCGCTGCGGGACCATCTCCCCGCCGGGCCGGACGGCACCGGGCCCTGGCGGAACTGCTCCGTCCGAGCCGCGTGCGTCCGTCTGCTCACCGGCCGTCTCCGGCACCTCGATGCACGCCCCGGCCGGGCTCTGCCGGGCAGCGCTCCGGCCGGGCGGGCGGTGGCATCGTGGGCTGCCGGGCCGGGAGTGCGGACCGCCGACGGGCGGTGGTGCCGGGCGACAGGCCCCCGGCGGCCGGGTGATGGCGGCCGGGTGATGGCGGTCCGGCGGTCAGCGGACTTCGACGAGCCGCGCGAAGACCACCACATTGCCGTCGTAGCCCGCCTTCTTCGAGTACGTGCCCCCGCAGGTGATCAGGCGCAGTTCCGGCCGGGGCCCGTCGCGGTACACCCGGTCGGCCGGGAAGTCCGTCCGGGGGTACATCTCGACGCCGTAGACGGAGAACACGGCCGTACTGCCGTCCTCGCGCAGGACCTCGATACGGCTGTCCCGCTTCAGCGTGCCGAGAGGGTAGAAGACGGCCGGTCCCCGGTCGTTGTCGACATGGCCGACGACGACGGAGGTACCGCGCCCGCCCGGGGCGGCGGCGCCCGTGTACCAGCCGGCCAGATTGTCGTCCGCGAGCGGCGGTGCCTCGATCGAACCGTCCTGCTCCAGGCCGACCCCCGTCAGCGGGGCGTCCACCCCGATGGACGGGACGGCGAGCCGGCGCGGCGGGGAGTGGGGGAGCGGACCGGGCGCGGCCGGGAGCGCGGCGGCGGCTTCCGGGCGCGCCGAGGCGGCCGCCTCCGGGCGGGGCGGTCCGCCGTCGCCGGTCTCGGCGCGCAGCAGGAAGACACCGAGCAGCAGTACGCACAGCAGTGTGCACCAGGTGGCGCGTCGCGAGGCCGGCTGCATGGCGGTCCGGCGCGCCGCGTCAGACGCCGTCCCCGGCACGGCGGCGGCGCGCCAGGAGGACACCTGCGCCGCCGACCGCCCCCGCCACCAGGGCGGATCCGACGGCGATCTGAGCCGGGCTCAGCCCGGAGAGGCTGCCGCCGGCGCCCGCTTTCACCCCACCGCCGGGCTTGACGGGAGTGGACGGCCTGTGCGTAACGGTTCCGGTGTGGGTTCCGCTGCCCGTGTGGGAGGCAGAGGCGATCACGACGACCGCCGTTCCCTTCTCGCCCTTGCAGTCGAAGGTGATCTCGTACTCGGCTCCGGGTTTGGCGTCTTCGAAGATCTTCGCCGTCACCGGGAGTCCTTCGGTGAGCGTCACGGTCTCGAACACGCCCGAGGACGCGGTCACGGCCGGGGACTCGCACTCGGTCGCGTTGAGCGTCACGGTCTCACCCGGCGCGACCCGCTCGGGTGTGACAGTGAATCCGAAGGACGTGATGTCGTTCCCCGTCCCCGCTCCCGTTCCCGTCCCCGCTCCCGTTCCCGTCCCCGTTCCGGAACCGCGATCGGATCCCGGGCGGGTCTCGGCCCCGGCGTCGGCACCGGTGGAGACCTCGTCCTCGCCGCGTGCCTCGTCCGCGGTCCCGAGCGTGCGTTCGTCTCCGGCCCCGGACTCGTCCCCGGTCCCGAGTCCGTCTCCAGCCCCGCCGCCGACGACTGGGGCCGGGACCGGTACGGGCTCCGCCGCCGCGGTGGGAACGCCCACCGCCAGGGCCATGGTGCCGACGAGGGCGAGGGAGGCGAGGGAAGCACACCGTCTGGCTGGCATGATCAGGCCTCCGATGGTAGGAAACGCACCTATCGGGACCGACGCTAGGAGGGCCGCGGCGGTACTGCCACCGGTGGTGGGCCGAACGGTCGTCGGGACGTTCCGAGATGCTCCGGGCGGGTGCCCCGGCGTACCCCGACGTCCCCGGGACGAGCCGGGGCACCCGGGACGGCTGCCGCCGTGCGCGTCCCGGCCCGTTCGCTTCCGGGCGGCCGTCGGGGCCACCAGCGGAAGCGGTACGGGTGCCCGCCCCGGCGGCGGGACCGTGACGACTGCTCCCCGGCCCCGCGGGCAGCCGGGTGCCTCAGACCTTCCGATAGGCGTACGCTTCCGCTGCCGCCGCCTCCACCGCGTCCAGATCGCCGCCCGCCGAGGCCGTCACCACCGCCGCGACGGCCCCCTCCACAAAGGGTGCGTCCACCAGGCGTGCACCGTCGGGCAGTTCGTCGCCCTCCGCGAGCAGCGCCTTCACGGTCAGCACCGCACTCCCGAGATCGGCCAGCAAGGCCACCCCGGCTCCCTGGTCGACCGCCGCCGCCGCTCCGGCGATCAGCTCGGAGCTGGTGCCGAGGCCGCCGTCCGTGGTGCCCCCGGCCGCGGCGACCGGCGCGGTCGAGTCGCCGCCCGCGAGACCCGCGGCGAGGACGGCGACGGACTCGGCCACCTCCTTGCTGTGGGAGACCAGCACGATCCCGACCGGCCCGTCCGCGCTCATGCCGACACCGCCTGCGCGAGCGCCGCGACGATCAGGGCGGACGAGGTGGCCCCCGGGTCCTGGTGCCCGATGCTGCGTTCGCCCAGATAGCTCGCCCGGCCCTTGCGCGCCTGCATCGGCACGGTCGCCAGCGCACCCCGCTCGGCCGCCTCACCGGCCCCGGCGAAGGACTCGGTGGCGTCGCCGAGCGCCTCGACCGCGGGTTCCAGCGCGTCCAGCATGGTCTTGTCCCCGGCCGTGGCCCCACCGAGCTGTGCCACCGCGGCGACACCGGCCCGCAGGGCGTCGGCCAACTGCGCGGGCGTCACCACGGCCGCTTCGCCGAGCGCCTTGCCCGTACGCCGCAGCAGCGTCCCGTACAGCGGACCGGACGCCCCGCCGACGGTGGCGATCAGCTGCCGGCCCGCCAGCATCAGCACCGCGCCGGGGGTCCCCGGCGACTCCTTCTCCAGGGCCGCCGTGACCGCCGCGAACCCGCGCTGCATATTGCTGCCGTGGTCGGCGTCCCCGATGGCCGAGTCCAGCTCGGTGAGACGGTCCGCCTCCCGGTCCACGAGGTCGCCCGCGGCTGTCAGCCAGCGGCGGAAGAAGTCGGCGTCGAGCACATGAGCTCCCTGTGATCAGTGGTTCCCGGCCGGTTTCAGCGGCCCCAGCGCAGCGCCGGTGTCCGTACCGGAGCGTCCCACAGCCGCAGCAGCTCCTCATCGGCCTGGCAGACCGTCACCGAGCAGCCCGCCATGTCGAGCGAGGTCACATAGTTCCCGACGAGGGTACGTGCCACCGCCACCCCGCGCTCGGCGAGCACCCGGTGCACCTCCGCGCTGAATCCGTACAGCTCCAGCAGCGGAGTGGCGCCCATTCCGTTCACGAGCAGCAGCACCGGGCCCGTCGGCGGCCGGTCCTCCAGGACCGCGTCCACGGCGAAGTCGGCGATCTCCCGCGAGGTCATCATCGGCCGCCGCTCGCGGCCCGGCTCACCGTGAATACCGATCCCCAACTCCAGCTCCCCGGGCGGGAGGTCGAAGGTCGGGGTCCCCTTGGCGGGTGTGGTGACCGCGCTGAGCGCCACCCCGAAGCTCCGCGAGCTGTCGTTCACCTGCCGCGCCACGGCCTCGACGCGTTCCAGCGGTGCGCCCGCCTCGGCCGCGGCGCCCGCGATCTTCTCCACGAACAGTGTCGCGCCCGTGCCGCGCCGGCCCGCGGTGAAGAGGCTGTCGGTCACCGCCACATCATCGTCGACCAGCACCTTCGCGAGCCGTACCCCTTCGTCCTCGGCCAGTTCGGCGGCCATGTCGAAGTTCAGGACGTCGCCGGTGTAGTTCTTGACGATGAACAGCACTCCCTCGCCGCTGTCCACGGCAGCGGCGGCGCGCACCATCTGATCGGGGACGGGGCTGGTGAACACCTCCCCGGGGCAGGCCGCGGAGAGCATCCCGGGCCCGACGAACCCGCCGTGCAGAGGCTCGTGCCCCGACCCGCCCCCCGACACCAGCCCCACCTGCCCGGCGACCGGCGCGTCCCGCCGCACGATCACCCGGTTCTCCACGTCCACGCTGAGTTCGGGGTGAGCGGCGGCCATCCCCCGAAGGGCGTCGGCGACGACGGTCTCGGGGACATTGATGAGCATCCTCAACGGTTCCTCCTGTGAACGGTGCCGGTCGCCCCCGAGGGGGTGTGACCGGCAACGGGCGTGTACCGGGGTCGGGGTCCCGGGCGGCCGGCGGCGCCGGGCGGTCTCCGGCGGGACCGACGCCGGCTCTCCCGACTGTCCACTCAGATCGCCCCGCCCGGCGCCGGCCGGCTCGGCCACCCCACCAGTATCGGAGAGGCCCGCCCGATCGGGGAACGACGCGTCGGCCCGGAGAGTGCCCGGCCGGGGCGGAGCCGGCGGTCCGCGGTTCGGCTCGAACGCTGCTTCGAACTATTCGGTCGGGTGACGGTCCGCACGAGCGGGACGGCTCCGCGAGGGCGGGGCGCCACCGTGCCGCTGTGGTCCGGGCCGGCCGGGTCTTCGGATGCGGGCACCTCGCCGTCACGGTCGAGGGGGAATCCCACCGAGTCCGTCCGCGTGGGCCCGGCTGCCACCGGCGATGTCTGTGGGGCCGACGCGTTCCCGGGCGGGCGTTCCCGGCCTTCGGCGCCGTGAACCGCCGATCCGCGGGTGAGAGCACTGCTGTTCAGGTGAAAAGAGCCGTGACCAGGGTGAAGAGACAGCTCATGGTGCGAGGGCGGGACAGAGCTCGGTCAAGAACACGGTTGTGGAAGGCCGGCAGTCCCGCCTCGCCGCACCCCCCGCCGTGCCCGTTCCCTCAGCACGGGCTGGTCCCTCTGCCTTCCCCCCGGTTGGCACAGCACCCAGAAAGAAGAACCATGACCATGAGCAAGCGCTTTTGCCTGGCCGTCGCGGCCGGTGTTCTGACCTCGCTGCCCCTGACGGCCGCGGCCGCGGTAGCCGTCGACCTGGACGCCCCCTACGCGCGCGCGGCGGCGAAGGTGAGCGCGGCCGGCCTTCTCACGTCGGGCAAGAACGTCGAGTCGGCACAGCGTGTCGGCACCGGGCGCTACTGCGTCAGGGTCAACTCCGGCGTCCCCCTGAGGAACTCGGTCATCATGGGGACCCCCAACAGCGGAACGCAGAGCACCCTCGACGTCCGCCGGGCACCGACTCCCGTGTGCAACAACGACGCCAGATCCATCACGGTCTTCACGTACAACGCGGGCGTGCTCACCGACACCTGGTTCACCGTCGCCGTGCTCTGACCCCCGTGGGGGGTGTCCTCCGGTCCGGGTGGTGCACGGAGGGCACCCGCGCACCGCCTTCGCCGGGTCCGGCACCGGTCCCCGGCCGTCCGCCGGGCATCGGATGATCCTGCTTCAGGCCGGAGCACCAACGGTCCCGTTGAGACGCACGTGACCAGGGAGCGACGCGTCGGGACACCTCGCGCGGAGGCGGGCCCGGCGCGGATGCGCGCCGGGCCCGGCCCTGCGTTCCGGCGGCCCGCTCGGCGCGGCCCTGCCTACCGGTCCTTCGGCGAGAACCCCGGCCGCCGGTACGGTGGGCGCCGCTTGGCAGGCGCCGACGGGCTTCGTAGTGTCGGGGCAGCCGTTGCCCGTGTGCTGCCCGGCCGGGGAGCGGCGCCGGGTCGGCCGTCGGAGGGGGCGTCATGTCGGGTGAGGCGGAAGGGGCGTCGTCGTTCGGCGCCGGCGGGGGGATTCCGGAGCCGGTGTGGGGGCGGCCGGCGTACGGGAGGGAGCCCGCGGCCGCGGCGGTGCTGGCCTGGCTGGCCGATGCGGACGCGCCCCGGCTGTGTGTGGTGACGGGGAGGGCGGGGTCCGGCAAGTCGGGGCTGCTGGCGTGGCTGGCGGTCCACGGTTCCCGCCCGGGCACCCCACCGCACCGCCGGGTCCACGCCGTGGTTCCGCTGCGGGGAATGGGGATCCGGGGAGCGGTGTGGGAGTTGGCCGGCCAGTTGGAGATGGCCGCGCGCGCTCCGGGCGAACTGGTGGAAGCCCTCGCCGCCGACGGGCGGGCGACGGTGATCGTGCTGCCGGACCTGGACGAGTCGGCGGACCCCGTGGCGCTGACCGGGCTGGTGGAGGCGCTGCTGCCCCTTCGGCACGTCCGGTTGCTGGTCGAAGCCGCGCACGCCGGCCCCGCCTGTACGAGACTGCGGGCGCACGCGCCGGCGGTCATGGACCTCGATCACGACCAGTGGACGGACCCCCGGCGTCTTTTGGCCTGGCGGACCGGGAACACCGCCGCCCCGGCACCGCCGCGGACGAAGGCCGCGGTTCCGCCGGATCCCGACGACCCGGCCCAGGTCATCGGCGCCGATCCGCTGGTGGTCACCCGCCACTACGAGACGTCCCGCGCGGATCACGGGGGACTGCGCGCCGCCTGGCTGCGCGCGGGACCTTCGTTGGGTAACGAGCCCGACCCGGCCGCCCGGGCACTGGTGCTCCAGGCCGCTCTCGGCGACGGCGCCGCCCCGCGTCTGGCCGGTGAACTGGGCGCGCTCGCCGCCGGTGCTTCCTGGCGGCTGGTGTGGAGCAGGGTCTCCGGCGACGTCAGCCCGCCCTGGCCGGGCCCCGCGCTCGCCCTGGCCGCCGGATACGGCGCACTCTCCGGTCAGCTCCTGACGGCCGACGCGCACGGCACCGTACGCAGTGTGGACCCCGCAGACGCGACCCCGCTGGGGCGCCTGCCCGAGCCGGTTCCGGGCACGGGCTCCCTGGGCATCCTGGACGACGGGACGGTGCTCGCCCTGAACGATCAGGGCCGTCTGGAGACACAGCGGAGCCCCTCCGCTCCCGTGACCTCCTCTCTCGCCGGGCTTCTCGGCGGTGACAGAGGCCCACTCGCGGAGTTCGTCGACTCCGTCCGCGACCGGCTGTCCCACCGCCCGGCGCGCGTGCTCACCGCGTCACCCGGTCTGATCGCGGCGGGCGACGCGGCGGGGGCCGTCCGCTGCTTCGCCCCGGACACCGACGCGGCCGGCCCCCGCACCGCACACCTGCACCGGGGACCGGTGACCGCGGTGAGCGCCGTGGATCTCGGCGACGGCACCGGTGCCGGGCCGATGCCGTTGGTGTACAGCGGCGGAGCCGACGGCCGGGTGCGGATCTGGTCCCCGGGCAGGGACCCGCTGGCGACACCGGTCGCCCACCGCCGGGTGCCGGTCGCCGCCCTGGCCGCCGCGCCGACGGGCGACGACGGCTCCGGGCCGGCACTGGCCATCGCCTGGGCGGACGGTCTGGTCGAACTCCGCACCCCCGGCTCCGGCGGGATCCGTTCCTTCCGCCCCGGCCCGCCCGTCCGCGCCGTGGCGCTGACGCCCGAGGGCCTCGTGATCGCCGGCATGGACGAGATGACCGTATGCCTGCAGCCCTGCTGAACCCGCCCGGCCCCGGGGCCGCGCGGCGGGTGTGCTCGACGGCAGCCGTTGTCGGGGAGCCCGATTCCGTCCGGGGCTCCGGCGGCACACGGGTGGGGCGACCGTCAGTAGTTCTGTGCCAGTACGTCGTCGAGGATGAGGTTCCACACCGAGTCCTCGTCGCCGAGCGGGGTGGGATCGACGGCTTCCACCTCTGCGCGGAAGGCTTCGACCAGGGGCTCGATTGCCTCGGGTCCGTCAGTCGCCTTGTAGGCGTCCATGAGTTCACGGAACGCCACGAGGCAGTGGACGAACGACGGGACGTCGCGGTGCAGCGACTCGTAGCCGTCCTCGCCCTCGGGGAATCCGTAGACCCTGCCGGACGACGGGTCGACCGCGAACACGGCGGTGGACATGACGCCGAGGATCAGCCAGTCACGGCTCTCCGGCGGGCAGTCCCACCCCCTGGAGTCGTACCAGGAGCCGACCCCGACCGGGAGCGGCTCGGGATCGCCGACGTCCGCACGGGAGAAGAAGAGGTCGTCGTGGGGAAGGCCCACGGACGCCAGACTCCGGGATCCCGGCCAGTCCTGTCCCGCGTACCGGGGGAAGAGCACGACTCCTTGCAGGCCGTAGAGGCGGACGAGACGGTCGAGATCGACCGGGTGGCTCGGCGGCATGTCGCTGGCGCTACCTTCTGGGGCTGGCCTTCAAGGCGTTGACGTATTCGGTGTGTTCTTTGTTCTGTGTGGCTTTGTCGCTCTGATCATACCGAACGGCGTGTGTCACATTCGTTTCGGGGAAATAGCTGTCCAGCCATCGATTGCATCGGGGAGATTTCTGGCACGGTTCACGTTCCGTGAAGAGTTCCTGAAGTCCCGACTCCTTCCCTTTCTGGAGTATCGGATGGCCGATGATCTTCTCGGAGTGATAGCTGCCGTCGCTCCGGCCCACCAGAATGGACGTGCGGCCCGTGTCCGGGTCCACATAACGGCCCGCGGCGTAATTCGCGCCCTGGTAGTAGTCGTGGGCCTTCCTCGCGTTCTGGGTGGCGCGGCCGAGTTCATCCGTGGCGGGATCCACCTTCGTCGACCTGACCGTGCCGCTGTGCCCTTTCGGCGTGTTCCACTTCTGCTGGTCCTTGCGCCCCGGAGGGCGCCAGACCTTGCCGTTCTCCATGATCCCCGACAGGTTCGCCCTGTCGTCCGCGTTCAAACCCGCCCGGTCGATCGTCCCGTTGGGAAGGAGTTTGTCGACGCTGCCGTCAAGATTGAGGATGTAGACGGGGGTGTCGTCCCCGTCGTCCTTCTTCTTGCCCGGCTGGCAGCCGTCGATGTCGTCCTTGGCCTTCTTGTCGTCCCGGTCGTTGTCCCGCTTGGTCCTGTCGAGACCGTCGGCGTTCTTCTCGATCTCCTTGGTCATCTTGACGGCCGTCTCGTCGATCTTGTCCTCGGCCTTGTCGACGGCCTCGCCGAATTTCGCGAAACGGCTGTCCTTCTTCGCCACCAGGCTGCGCTTGGTCCTTCTGCCGTCGAAGCCGTTCTTCTGCTCCTGGAGCCGGCCCTGCTCCCGGCGGAGCTCGGCCATCGCGTCCTCGAACTCGACGAACTCGGTCCACAGCACCTGGCCCACGCCGTCCGGCCCCTGCGGCAGATCCTTGCCCTGCGCGTCCTTGCCGCCCGAGGTGACGGCATCGTCGAACAGGCCCTCCAGCATCTTCAGGAGCCGTCCCTCGATCTCCTTCACCGCGAGGTCGATCAGCTGCTGTACCAGGAGATCCAGCGCCTCCCGCACGAGCACCTTCAGCGCGGCCACCGCGGCCGCGCTGAGCACCGTGCTCGCGCCGAAGGTGAAGAACGCGCCGACGATCCCGGCGCCGATCGCGACCGCCGAAGCGGTCACGTCCGCGATGATCGCGTACTTGCAGACCTCGACGAAGCCCGCGCCGGAATCCAGGGCGCCCGCGAGCACATCGACCGCGTCGGCCAGGTTCTTCATGTCCTGGCCGGACACCTTGCCCCAACGGGTCCTGAACGCGTCGACGGCATGACCACGGCTCTTGCCGTCGGTCACCGTCGCGCACGCCTTGTTGGCCCGCTCGATGGTGGTCCGCAGCTCCCCGGCGAACTCCCGGTACTCCCGGGCGGTGTCCCTGAGCTGGTCCTCGTCGATGTCCGGCCAGTCGTATCCGATGAACTCCAGGATCTCCCGGACTTCCTCCGGAAGCTGAACACCCATCGCCACCCCCGTCGCGATCCGGCCACCGCATGCGGTGTGATTCTCGGCCTGGTTGACTCTCAGCCTAGAAGACCGAGGAGCAAACTCGGCCATCAGCAGGGGTGGTTGGCGAAAAAACAGTCCTGAACCGTGCGCTCGGGCCCGCGTGGGGAATCGGTCGGCCTGCCATGATGACGGACAGTGTGCGGACGGCCGACCGCGCCCACGGCCGCTCCGGTCGCCCCGCCCCCGCTGCATCGCACGGTCGGGCGCCGGGCCGTCGCCGGACAACACCGACCGCAGGGGTCCCTCCGGCAGGTCCGGCCGGGAGCGTGCGATCCTGGGCGACGCCGTTGACGGGGAACGACCGCGCCCGTTCGGTCATGTGCCGTCCTGGGTTCGCCCGCCGTCCCAGGTCCGCCGTGCCCGGGGCGCCGGAACCCCATCCGCTGAGATCCAGGAGCGTACGTGGACGTGAACCAGCCGACCGACCCGGCGGAGCCCATGGCCGGGCACTTCGGTGCCGGCGGACTGCGCCGCTTCTCGGAGGCCGCGCTGGCGGAGGCCGCCCTGCCGCACGCCGCCGCCCGCGCGGAACTCGCCGAGACGGGAGTCCCCGTGGCCGTCGCCCCCTACTTCGGGGCGGTACCGCGGGGCGAGCCGGCGACCTTGCACATGTACGCCTCCCGCCATGGGATGCCCCCGCCACCGCCCCAGATGGGAGCCTGGCTGCGGCTCGGGGACGACAAGGGCGCACAGTTGTGCGTACGTCCCGACGGCGCCGTCCAGGCGGTCGTCCTGGACCAGGTCGTCCCCGATCTGTACGTCAGCTCCTCGGTCACGCGGCTCAACCAGTCCCTGCTCGCACTCGACCGGGCGCTGCCCCGGATCGCCGCCGCGGACGGCCTGGAACAGGCAGCGGCCGTGTTCGCCGAGCTGAACGGGCAGCTGCGGTCACTGGACGAGGCGGCCTTCGCCGATCGCGAGAGCTGGTGGCCGCGTGTTCTCGACGATGTGCGGCACACGCTCAACTTCCCTTTCTCCGCCGCGTTCGAGTTCAGGACGGACAGCGGCGGCACCGAGATCGTCACGGACACCGCAGGCCCGGCCCGGCCGCACCCCGAGGAACAGGTCTGGCGGCGGTTGTCGTCGTCCGGTGTGAGCGCCGGGCAGGTGACCCGTGTGTACTGCGAGCTGGAGCCCTGCCTGATGCCGGGACACTACTGCGCCGTGTGGATGCGTGACACCTTCCCGAACGCGCAGTTCACCCACAGCCACGACTACGGCGTCACGGCGGGATCCAGGGAGGACGGCTTCAGGGAACTCGTCATCGCCGCCGCGCGCCGGGCTCGGGGAGAACACTGAGCCGCCGTTACGGTCCGGGCATCCGCTGATCGACACCGGCACCACCGGAAGCCGCCTCGCGCCCGTCAGCCGGAGCGTCGCCGTGAGCGGATCCCCTCGCGGCCGCGCCGACGGGATTCCTCGTCGGACGTACGGGACTTTGCGACCGCCGGCGCGGATTTCCCCCTCATGGGTCAAATGGTGTGACAGGGCGGCGCGCAGTATCGTGAAAAGGAGGTTCGTGCAGCCAGGATGCCGCGTGACCGGCCCGACGCCGACGCCTCATCGCGCACGAACGATTGGTTTCTGAGCGGCGCCCACCGGATGCCGCTCAGGTCCCGAGACCACCATGAAAAAACTCATCCGGAGGTCAGGGCCATGCATGGAGAATCCCGAAAAGAGTTCTTTGACATCTCGGCTGTCCGCACACTGCAAAAAGGGCTGAGCGACCCGGACTTCGAGCAGGTCGAGGGCTTCCTTCAGCGCTTCGGCTACCTCGGCGGCGAGCACAGCGCCCGTGGTGAGCTCAGCGATCAGGTGTCGTCGGCTCTCAAGAGGTACCAGAAGCAGAACGCACTGCCGGTCACCGGCGACTTCGACGAACAGACGCGTGACCGTATGGCCGAGCCCCGCTGCGGCATGCCGGACCCGGAGTCGGGCGTCGCCTTCTCGACGGCCTGCGCGTGGGATCGCAGGGACTTGACCTACGCGTTCGACGAAGGTACCTCCGATATTCCCGGGGACGACGAGTTCGGAGCCGTCCGGAACGCCTTCCAGACCTGGGAGTTCCATACGCCGCTGACGTTCCTGGAAATCCTGCCCACCGACGACCCGGACATCCTGGTGGGCTGGCGCCCCACCGTGGAAGCGGACTTCGACATGACCGGCGCCGCGATCGCGCATGCCGACTTCCCGCCCGCCTGCGAAACACTCGTCCCGGGACTTCCGCAGCCGTTGCACTTCGACAACGGCGAGCACTTCTGGTCGATTGGGGCGGTGTCCAACGCTCACGATGTGGAGTCGGTCGCGCTTCATGAGATCGGTCACCTCATCGGGCTGCAGCACTCCAGCGTTTCCAACGCTGTGATGTTCCCGTCCATCGGCACGAACACGGTCCATCGGACCCTGGCCACGGACGACAAGGACGGCGCTCTCACGCTGTATCCCTTCCCGTAGCGGGCCCGGCGAAGGCACCACCTCGCCGTCGCTCTTCGGCGCCGCCGGCAGCAAAGGCCCTTCGGCGCTATAATCGCTCGCCTGTCGAGAATCTCGCTGGTCGAGATAAAACAAAAATGGAGAGTGTGGAGAGCGTATGGACGACCGGGACCCCGCGCTGCAACTCGTCCATGTGCTCCGGGCCGTCACGGTGGAACTCGACCTCTTCGCCGCGGAGTTCGCCGACGCCAACTCCTTGCATCCCACGGATGTGCGCGCCCTGATCCAGCTGCTGGACGCCGACCGGGCCGGGATCACCGCCACACCCGGGTGGCTCGGCGCGCAGCTGGGAGTGAACTCGGCGTCCACCACCGCGCTGATCGACAGGCTGGAGCGGCTGGGCCTCGTCCGCCGGGAACGGGACACCCGCGACCGCCGCCGCGTGTTGTTGGCCGTGGAGGAGCGGGCCGTCGCGCTGGGCTGGTCGTTCTTCGGGCCGCTGATCCACGAGATGGTGTCGGCGATGGGTTCCTTCGACGAGGCCGAGCTGGCCACGGTGCGGCGCTTCCTGCTGGCGATGCGCGATGTGGTCACGGCGGGGCGGCAGACCCAGCGGGACAGCGGCGACGGAGGATGACCGGCGCCGTGGCGCCGCCCGCCGCCGCCGGAATCGCCGCTGTCACGGTGACTCGGTGCGGGAACGCCGACCGCCGACCCGCTGGGGGCCGCCCTCCGCGGAGAAGCCGGCCGGCCGGAGCAGCGTGCCGGAGACCGCGGACCCCGATCGGCGGTCAGACCGCGTACACACTGCGCGCGTTCGGCCTCGGCGCCGGCCGGGTTCCCGCCGCCGGTCCCTCGGCGAAGGCCCGCAGCAGATTCTCGGTGGTACGGGTGACGAACGCACCCGTCCGGGCGTCCATGCCGTGGTTGCGGCCGTTCTCGCGGGTACCCGCCATGAGCGCCTCCACCCAGCGCATCGTCCCGCTGGAGAAGACGCCCGCACCGCTCGGCACGGTGTAGTACGCCGAGTCCGCGTGACTGGCCCGCCCGTTGCACACCAGGGGTGAGTGGGCGAGGATCTCCAGCGGCTCGGGGGTGGGCACACCCGGCGTGACCCGGTCGTACTCCACTCCGACCAGGTGCGCGAACGCGTTGCCCCGCCGCACCCCCGTACCGGCGTAGAGCCAGTGGTCATCACTGTGGACGACATAGGGCGCGTCCGTGGGGTAGCCCTCGTAGAGGACACCCGTCAGGGACGACTCGGGGGCGGCGGCCGGCGACTGGCGGAAGTCGTTGGTGGGCAGATCCCGGTGGGCGGCGAAGTACGGATCGTCCCGGTAGGCCGACCTGTAGCAGACGACCGTGCGGTACGCGCCGGGGCCGGTGCCCTCCGGACGGATCCGCCGGAAGCAGGCGTTCGCGCCCAGGAACGCCACATTGGTGCCCGCGTCCCGCGCCGCGGTGACGTGCAGCCGCTGCCGCGGCGTCCAGTACTCGTCGTGGCCGAGCGACAGCACCGCCGCGGCGCCGCGCAGCGCGGACGGGTCCTGGTGCACGTCCAGCCCCGTCGTATACGCCAGGGGGATGCCGAGCCGTTCCGCGAGGACCACCACCGCGCGTTCGTAGACCAGGAACTTCTCGGCGCCTTCCCGGTCGTAGGGCCGGTCGAACGACACGGCGAGCGACCGGGTCGCGTACGAGCCGTCCTCGCCCCGGTAGAGGTCGTGGCCGCCCCAGGTGTTGTACGCCTGCCAGGTCGCCACCGCGTGCATCAGCACCGTCCGGCCCCGGACGTCGGCGGAGCGGACGATCAGCGGGATGTACCGCTGATGGCCGTTCTCCGCGTCGAGGCGCAGCAGATACGCGCCCGGCGGCCAGCCGTCGGCGCGCACGGACGTGGTGCGTTCCCAGTCCGCCCGGACGGTCCGGGTGTCGGGGAGCAGCCGCGCGGGCGCCTGCCGCCGTCCCGGCAGCCGTTCCGAGCGCCAGACGAGCCGGGCCCCGGCACCGCCGTACCAGCCGATCCGGTAGGCGCTCACACGGAAGCCGGGCGCGGTGGTCGAGACGTGGAGGCCGAACTCCTCGCCGGGCAGGACTCCGGCCCTGTCGGTGTAGCCCTCGACCGCGTCGGGCGGACCGGTCGAGGCGATCCGCCAGTCGGGGTTTCCCGGCCTCTCCCGCTCGGGGGCCGTCGCCGCCGGCCCGGGGGAGGTCCGGCCGGACGGCGCGGGGCTTCGGCCCGGAGCGGAGTCACATCCGGCCGCGGCCGTGGCGACCCCCGCGACGGCCGCCCCGAGGAAACCCCGCCGGTCCAGGCGGGCGTGCTCACTCCCGCCGTACGCCTGCCGCCCGCCGTCCCCGTACTCCACGTCATCGCCCATCGCGCCGCTCCGTGTCCCGGCCACCGTGCCGTCGCAGCGATCATCCGACGGCGCGCGGGCGCGGGCGACCGCAGGGACCCGGATGCCGGTACGTCCGGCCGGGTCGGGGCGTCGCCGGCCCTCCAGGCGCACCGCCGTCGCCGACGGATTCCCGGTGATCCGGCGCCCGCGCGGCCCGAGTGACGACGGGCCGACGACCCGGGCGGGACCCGGGAAACACCACCGTGGTGGCGGCGCCGTCTCCGACACCGCCTGCGGGACGCCACGGAGGCCGGGCCCGGAACGGCACAGCGGCACCGGACGGCTCGGAGGACGAACCCTCCGGCGCGTCACCCGGGGGCCGCGGGCGTCGTCGGCTGCCGCCGGGGCGGTGGCGGACGCGATGGTCCGTCCAACTGCTCACCCCGGAGAAGGAGTTCCCCGGGCGCCGCCGCCCGCGGTCGCCGGGTGCCGCGCCGAGCGGTGGACCGGCCGGCCGCCGCGGAACACTTCACCAGGTGACGGACACCTCCGTGGGGCCGGCGTCGTTCTGGCCGCGGGCCCACACCAGCCGGTCGACGGGGACGCCGAGCCGGAGGCCGGGCAGCTGCCGGGCGACGGCCCGGAAGGCGGCGCGGAGTTCGATACGGGCCAGGGCCGCGCCGAGGCAGTGGTGCGGGCCCCGGCCGAAGCCCAGATGGGGGCTGGAGCCCTGCCGCCCGGGCAGGAACCGGTCGGGCTCGGGGAAGTGCCGGGGATCGCGGTTGGCCGCCTCCAGCCGCACCAGGACCGGGTCACCGGCCCTGATCGCGACCCCTGCCAGCTCCAGGTCCTCATGCGCCCACCGCGGGAACGGCTCCGCGGTCAGCCCGGACTGATGGCGCAGCAGCTCCTCCACCACGCCCTCCAGCTCCTCGGGGGCGTCGGCGAGGCGGGCCAGCCGTCCCTCGGCGATGAGCTGGATCGTGCCGACGCCGATCGCGTTACGGGTGGTCAGATAGCCCGCGGCGACGATGGTGGTGGACATGCCGACGAGTTCGTCGTCGCTCAGCCGTCCGTCGTCGCCGTCGCGCACCGTGATCAGGCCGCTGAGGAGGTCGTCCCCGGGGCTCCGGCGTTTGCCGGCGACCAGATCGGCGGCGTACAGCGTGAGGTCGTGCCAGGCACGTGTCGCCGCGGCCACCTCCGCCGAGTCGCCCGCCGCGGAGAAGTCCGCGGAACTCGCCGTGTCGGCCAGCTCACGGAAGCGCTCGCTCCCGTCGATCGTCACGCCCAGCAGCTCCCCGATCACCCGCAGCGGCAGCGGTGCGGCGAGCCCGGCGATCAGGTCGGCGGGCGGTCCGGCGGCGGCGAGCGCTGCCGTGTACTCGACCGCCAGCTCCTCGACGCGCGGTCGCAGTGTGGCGATCCGCCTCGGTGTGAACGCCTTGGAGACCAGCCGCCGGAGCCGCGCGTGCGCCTCGCCGTCCTGGAACAGCGTGTGGTTGCCCGCGGAGGTGGCCCCCGGCGGCGCCATCCCGAACCGCGCGTCGGACAGCACCGCCGCGACGGCGTCGTACGAGGTGACCAGCCACGCCCGCCGGCCGTCCGGGGTCATCACCGGAGCGACGGGGGTTCCGGTGCGCAGCTCCGCGTACTCCGGGCACGGTTCCAGGGGGCCGGGGTGGTCGAACGGCAGGGTTCGTACGGGAATGGACATGGCGGGCACCTCATCTTCACCGGGGCGGGGGACTTCCCCCGAGCCCCATGCCACACCGTGACGTCGCGGCGGGGTCAAGCGCCCGGGTCCGTGCGGCCCGGCGGCCCGCGCGCGACGCTTCCCCGCACGTGCTGTGTGCCGTCGCGGCCCCTGCGTGCCTCCCCGTCCGGAGCAGGCGGTTCTGTCGGGCACTGCCCCCGGGGAGGGGGTCCGGCCCGTACGCGTGACGGCATCGGCGCACGTCCCCGCGACCGCCACTCGGCCGCCCGCCTCACCCTGCGCGGTGCGAGCGTGGCCGCGTGTCTCCCGTAGCAGCACCCTGACGGCGGTGCGGCTCGCGGGCGGCGCCGGGCTGAACCGTGCCGGGAGATGGGTCCGGAAGGCCGCGTGACCGGCCACCGAAACCAGGGGGTACCTTCCGGGCGCGCGGGCGATGAGTTCTCGGGGGACGATCGGTCGTAGCTGTGACGACGTTCCCGTGCGGAGGAGGCATCACGCATGACCAGTGGCGGATTCACCACCTGTCTGTGGTTCGACGGCCAGGCCGAGGACGCTGCCGATCACTACGTATCGGTCTTCAAGGATTCGCAGATCGGCTCGGTCACCCGGGTCACCGACGCCGGCCCGGGGCCCGAGGGAACGGTCGTCACCGTCGACTTCACCCTCAACGGGCAGAAGTTCGTCGGACTGAACGGCGGCCCGCAGTTCACGTTCAACGAGGCCGTCTCGTTCCAGATCCACTGCGCCGACCAGGACGAGATCGACTACTACTGGAACCGGCTCCTCGAAGGCGGCGGTGAACCGGGCCAGTGCGGCTGGCTGAAGGACAGGTTCGGGGTGTCCTGGCAGGTCATCCCGGACGAACTGCCGTCGCTGATCGGTGACCCGGACCCCGAGAAGGCGGCCCGCGCGATGCGGGCCATGCTCGCCATGACCAAGTTCGACATCGCCGGACTCCGCAGGGCGCACACCGGGGAGTAGGTCCCGGCGGCGGCGTCCGCCGCCCGGGGAGACACCCGGGCGGCGGAGACGGGGAGGGCCGTACCTCAGGGGCCCGCCGCGCCGGGGAAGCCGAGCATGGTGGTCGGCCACTCCCCGGGGCACTCGGCGAAGGGCACATGGCCGCTCGCGAGTTCGGTGAGGCGCAGGTCACATCAGCGCTTCCCGGTGTTCTCCGGAGGCGAACGCCGCGTTGCCGGCCGATCTCAATGTGCTATACAGATAGTGAGGTCCCGGAGGGATCTGCGGACGACGGATCAGTACCCGCTCAGCGACAAGACTGGCCAATCGGAGGTCGGTTCTGTCATGGCTTGGGCCATTCTCATCGCGTCCGGAGTGCTGGAGGCCGTCTGGGCCACCGCTCTGTCGGCGTCCAAGAACTTCAAGCGTCCCGTCGCGTCCGTCGTGTTCGCCGTGGCACTGGCGGGAAGCATGGCGGGCCTCGCGTACGCCATGAAGTCCCTTCCCACGGGAACCGCGTACGCGGTGTGGGTGGGCATCGGCGCCGTGCTCACCGCCACCTGGGCGATCGTGACCGGACAGGAACGGGCCACCCTGGCCCGGGTGTTCCTGCTGGTCGGACTCATCGGATGTGTCGTCGGACTGAAGGCGGTCAGCTGATGCCCTGGGTGATTCTTCTGATCAGTTCCGTCTTCGAGGCGGTGTGGGCGACGGCCCTCGGCATGTCCGACGGGCTGAGCAAGCCCGTTCCCACCGTGGTCTTCTTCGTCGGTCTGGCCCTCAGCATGGCCGGGCTGGGCTGGGCGATGATCAAGATCCCGATCAGCGTGGCGTACTCGGTGTGGATCGGCATCGGCGCGGCGCTGACGGTGATGTACGCCATGATCACGGGCGGGGAATCCACCTCCGCCCTGAAGATCCTGTTCCTCGGCGGCATCATCGCGTGTGTCGTCGGTCTGAAGTTCGTCAAGACCAAGCCGGGCCCCAAGGCCGGCGCGGACCTGACCGAGGCGCAGAGCCGATAGGACCGGGCAGGACAACGGCCGCCCGCCCCCGTCCGGGGCGGGCGGCACCCGGTTTTCCCGGCAGGGGTACGACCGGGTGCGCCGGCCGGTCGACCGCCGGGTCCCCGCCGTACGAACGCCCCCGCCCGAGGGTCCGCTGTGACCGATCTCACCGTTTCTCACCGTTCAGGCGCCGCTGGGCGAATCCCTCCTCGGTCCGCTGATGGGTGCCGAACGTCCGCGCGTGATAGGTCAGCGGCGCGGCATCGGCCGACATCGCGTCGACCACGGAGCCGAGGACGATGATGTGGTCCCCTCCGCCGACCAGTTCCGCCACCTCACAGCGGACCCAGGCCGCGATGCCGGCGAGGCGCGCCGAGCCCGGCTCGGCGGACCACGCCGTGCCGGTGAATCTGTCCTCGCCCTTGCGGGCGAACCGCAGGGCGAGGTCGGACTGGCCGCTCGCCAGGACATTGAGCCCGAAGGAGCCCGTGCGCCGGACGAGCGACAGGAGCCCGGAGCCGCGGTCGAGGGCCACCAGCACCATCGGCGGGCTCATCGACAGCGACGCGACCGCGCTGACGGTGGTCCCGTGCGGCCGGCCCCGGTCGACGGTGGTCACCACACAGACGGGCGTGCACACACCGGCCATGGCCGCGCGGAACGCGCTCCGCAGTTCCGCCTGCGCGACGGTCACCCTGCTCACCACCCCTCACCGTGTCGCGGTCCTCTCCGGCGCGGCCTTCTCCCCGGCCCATGCCCGCTGTCCGCCCCGGCTCCCGCAGGCTCCGTTCCCGATCACACCGTTTCCCGTCAGACTGTCCCGGCCGGCCCCGCCGTCCCCGGCCCGCGCCGCACCCGCTTCCGCCCGGCGACGCCGCGGCTCCCGGCTCACGACTCCCGCCCGCCGTCGTCACGGCCGCCAGGGCTGGGGGACCTTCGTGGCGGTCTCCGGATGGAGGTCCGCCCAGCGCCGGACGGAGCGGTACAGGGTCGACGTGATGTCCTCCACCTGGTGGGTGACCTCGAAGGGCTCGGTCATGGACAGATACCGCTGGTACGCCTGGAAGGCCGTGACACGCAGCAGCTGGGCGCGGTCCAGATACTCCTGCGCGAACGGCAGATAAAACCGGTTCCACTGCTCGGTTCCCACGAACGGCAGCCGCTGGAGCGGCTCCACTTCGCGCTCGGCCCGCCAGGTGTTGAGGGAGTCCAGGGCGATGTCGAACGTCTCCCCGACCTGGAGGGCGCCCTCGCCCCCTCCCAGTACCGACAGCCTCGGCGCCGAGGGCGGTCCCCCCTCGGCCAGCCCGGCGACGTAACCTGCCACGTCGTCGGTGCTGACGAGATCCAGATACGCCTTCTCCTCGCCGACCAGCGCCGGAATGGCACCGGTGCACAGGGCCGACGCCAGCCAGAAGAATCCGCTGTAGCGCTCCAGAGCGCCGTCGGGCCGGGCCCCCATCACGATCGGGAAGCGGACGATGTCCACGTCCGGGCGCTCCGCCGTGAGCAGCCGCTCGGCGGTGGCCTTGGACCACTCGTAGGTGTTGCGGTACGCCTCCACCTCCGTGGGCTCCACACTCCCGGTCAGCCCGATGGCGTACGACGAGGACATATGGACGACGTGCGTCCGCGGGCCCGTCCGGTCCAGCAGGGACCGCAGCGGGCCGACGTTGTCCCGCTCCGCACGCGGGGCCGTCAGATTCCAGCGGGTGTTCGCGGCGCAGTGGACCAGCAGGTCCCACGGTCCCCGCAGCGCTTCCGGCGGCTCCTCGGCACCGATCCGCCAGGCGAACTGCCGGGGCCCGGGCCCGCCGCGGCTGCTCACCCCGTACACGTCGTGCCCCGCGTCCGCCAGTGTGCGCAGGACGGCACTGCCCACCGCTCCGGTGGCGCCGGTGACGAGGGTGCGAGCGCGCGGCCTCACGAGACCACGAGCCGCTTCTCGATCGCCCGGAGCATCTGCTCGGAGTTCTCCCGCAGCGCCTTCGTGGCGACCGGATTGAGCATGTCCGCCAGCAGCGGGATGCCGATCTCGAAGTCCACACAGAAGATGACGAGGGACGTCCCGTCGTCCTGCGGCTCCACCCGCCAGTACCCCGTGAACCGGTCCAGGTCCCCGGAGGTCTGGTCGAACCGCATGGTGCGGGTCTCCTCGTCCAGCTCGTCCTCCTCCACCCACTCCAGTACGGACCCCTTGAGCAGGACGGACCACTCGCTGACCCGCTTGCCGCCCGACTCCCCGTGCACGGTCACGGACTCGACGTTGTCCATGTAGTCCGCGTAGTCCTCCAGCCGCGTCACGGCCCGCCACGCCGCCTCGACCGGTGCCGCGATCGGCAGTTTCACCTCGACATAGGGCATTGCTGACTCTCTTTCCTCGGAAGGACGTTTCTCCCGGCCCGCGCGCGGCCCGACCCTCAGCCCACGGGATCGAAGCCGATCTCACGACCGGTGCAGTGGTCCGCGACCACCCGGTCGCAGACGAGCAGGCTCGGGGGGTGGTGATGTGCGGCCATGCTGTCCACGAGGAGGCCGGCCGCGGGATGGTCCCGGGTGTACAGACGGCTGCCCACCACCGGAGTCAGCGCCGAGACGACACGGTCCCGCACATCGCTGAGTGTGGCGCGCAGCGCGACCGCGGCGGCGAGGGCCGCGTGCCCCGAGATCCGGCCGCCCTCGAAGTCGTGGCCGAGCTGCCGGCACGCGCCGCCGAGCGCCAGCACCTCCCTGGTCGCCCGGCCCAGCAGGGTCGCGCGCGGCCCGTACTGCCCGGACGCGGTCACCTGACGGAAGGCCAGATCCAGCAGTGAGGTGAGGATCCCGTGGTACGTGGCGCTCAGCAGCACCGAGAACCACACCATCCCGGAGACCACGGTGTCGTCGACGACGTCCGCCGGTCCGCGGTGGAAGACGAGCCGTTCGTCGAGCTCCACCTCCCGCAGCACCAGCCGGGCCGTGTCCGAGGCGGTCATGCCGAGGGACGGCCAGTCGCCCTCCACCGTCAGCCCCGGGGAACGGGCGGGACACAGGGCGAGGATCGTCTCGTCGGTCGCCTCGATGTGCGCCGTCAGACACACCAGGGTCGCCGTGGACGCCAGGGAACAGGGGTACTTGGTCCCGGACACCAGATAGCCCTTGCCCGTCTCGGCCGCCGAGGAGCGGCTGCTCATGAAGTTCGGGCTGCCGCCCGGTTCGGCGAACGCCGAGGCGACCAGCGCCTGCGACCCCGCGATGCCCTCCAGCAGCATCCAGCTGGTGTCCCGGTGCCGGAGCCAGTAGTCGGTCATCAGCCCCACCGTGAACGAGTGCATGTTCAGGGCGATCGCGGCGGAGGGATCGACGGTGCCCAGCGCGCGCTGCGCCGACGCCACCTCCACCAGGCCGGCCCCCGAACCCCCGAACTCCCCGGGGATCGCCAGCGCGGCGAACCCGCTCGCGGCCACCGCCCGGATACGGTCGGCGCCGCCGGCCCCCTGTGCCGTCGCCGGCGACGGTGAGGGAGGCGGCGGTGGCGTCCAGGGGCTGTACCACCCGGCCCCGAGCAGCGCCGTATGCGGATCCTTCTGCTCCTGGTCCGCGCGGACTTCCATCGTCATGCGCTCCTCTCCTGTGCCGGGGTACGGGCGTGCCCCGCCCGGGCCGCCGGGAGCCCGGACGTCCCGGTCCCGTCGCGCCCCTCGGCGCAGGCGCACACGGCCCCCGGCTCCGGCGGGACGGAGCGGTCCGGGACCCGGCGGGCCTCGGCCGACAGCCGTCGCAGCAGCCGGGCCTGCTCCCGCCTGCTGCCGCACCGCAGGACCGGGGCGGACGTCCGCGCCAGCAGCGGGCCCATCGCGCGCAGTTCCCGGCCCCGGAAACCGAGCGCCTTGCGTACGAGCGCGGCGAGGCTGCGCACCGGCGGGTCATGGGCGGCGAGACCGCCGGGAACGTAGTCCCGGTGACCGCGCCCGAGCGCGGAGTCGCGCCGCAGCCGCAGGGACCGCCGTACGAGGGAGGCGGCGCACAGCCAGGGGTGCCGGTCGAACAGCACCACCGTGTCGGCGCGCTCGACGCGGTGGCGGACGGTGTCGGCGAAATTGCCGTCGATGATCCAGTACGGCCCGGCGGCGAGCCGCTCCACCAGCCGCTCCCACTCCTCGGCCGGGGTTCTGCGCCACTGCGGCCGCCAGTAGAGGTCGTCGAGGTGGATCAGCGGCAGTCCGGTGGCGGCCGCGAGGGCGTGGCAGAAGGTGGACTTGCCGCTCCCCGGGCTTCCGAGGACGACGATGCGGGACGGCGCCGCCCCGCTCACGGCGCCGCCACCGGTTCGTTCATCAGGGCGGCGACCCGGCGCATCGTGGGCCCGTCCGCCAGCGACACGCGCAGACAGCCCTCCAGACCGGGGACGCGGTGGAGGGACCGTATCCGGAAGCCGTGCCGGTCGAGATGGCGGGCCATCCGATCGGGAGTGCCGCCGTCGCCGGTGCTGAAGGTCACGTAGTTGCCGCCGGGGTCGAGGGCGCGCCACCCCGGGTGCCCGGCCAGCACCTCCCGTACGAAGGCGGAGCGGATCGCCCGCACGTCCCGCCACACCTCGGTGAACCGGTCCCGGTCCGCCAGCACCGCCCGCAGCAGCGCCAGCGCGGTGGCCGAGACGGTGCTGTCCGGGCGGAACCGGGAGAGATACGAGACCAGCGCGGGCGAGGCGAACACCGAGGCGACCCGGGCACCGGCGAGACCGAACGTCTTCGAGTACGAGCGGACCACCAGCAGATGCGGCGACGAGGCGACCAGCGGGACATGGGTGATGCCGGTGAAGGCGCCGTAGCACTCGTCGACGACCAGCAGATGACCGGCCCGGCGCGCCAGTTCGGCCGTCTCGTGGATCTGCGCCGGGGACAGGGCCAGACCGGACGGGCTCGCGGGATCGGTCAGCACCACCACCGCGGGCGGGTGGGCCGCCATCCGGGAGTGGAGGGCGGCCAACCGCAGGCGGGAGACGCCCGCGTCGAGCGCCGGACAGCCCACGACCGGCACGCCCCGCAGCGCGGCGTAGTACCGCCAGCTCTCGAACGCCGGCTCGTGCAGGATCAGCCCCGGCCCGGACGCCAGCGCGTCGACGATCAGACCGACCGCGCAGTCGGAGCCCGCGGTGAGCAGGATGCCCGCCGGGTCGGTGCCGTGGTAGTCGCCCAGCTCCGCCAGCAGAGCCTGCTGATAGGGGTAGTGCAGCAGATCGGCGGCCGTCAGCCGGCCCGCCGCCGCCAGGACCAGCTCCTCCGCCACCGGGTGGCGCAGCTCGCAGCTCTTGAGGTTCAGCACACCGGGACGCTGCCGCCGGGGCTCCCACGGCAGCTCCCACGCGGCCCGCCGGGTCGGGAACGGGACCGCCCCGGCTTCCGCCGGGTCCGGCAGGACGGTCCGCGCTCTCATTCCTCGCTCCGGGCGGAGGACGCGACGGGGATGCGCTCGTACACGGACGTGACCCGGGTCTCCTGGCCGAAGAGGAAGTCGTAGAGCCCCTCGTCCGGCGCACGGCCGGGGTCGGCGATGAGCTGGCGGTTGTACCGGCTGATCTCCAGGGGCGTCATCGCGGGCGTCATGTCGTGCAGCCGGGTGTACATCGTCGGCCGGAACCGCGCACCGACCTCGCCGACGAGCGCGCGGGTGCGCGCGGCCCCCTCCGCCCCGGTGCCCGGCAGCCCGACGATCACGAAAGCGTTCAGCTCGATACCGGCGCGGGCGCACTGCGCCGCGAGCTCCCGGAACCGCTCCTCGTGCACGCGTTTGGCCCGGGGCAGCGCGCCGTGCCCGTCGGGTTCGAGGGTCTCCAGCCCCACCGAGATACGGACGCAGCCCGCCCGGCCCATCAGCTCCACGAGATCCTTGTCGACGTGGTGGACCGTGGTGGCGCACTTCCAGCGCGGCGACACCGGGCCCTTGAGGAACCGTCCGCACAGGTCGCGCACCCAGCGCTTGTCCAGGGTGAAGGTGGGCGCGTAGAAGGCGACGTACTCGAACGTCAGCGCCCGCATGCTCGTTTCGATGTAGGCCACCGTGTCGTCCACCGACAGTCTGCGCTCGCGCAGGCCGAAGATCTCGTGGACCTCGCAGAACTCGCAGCCGATGGGGCAGCCGCGCGCCGCGGGCACCACCAGTTCACGGCGGAAGGGGATCCCGCAGAACTTGTCCTCGTCGCGCGCGTAGAGCCGGTCGTAGTGGTCGTACGGGATCTCCCGCACGTCGGGCAGCGTCCACTGATCGCTGGGCAGGCTGTCCCCCTCGCGCGAAGGGGGGATCCAGCGGTCGCCCTCGCGGACCGCGACCCCGGGCAGCGCGGTGCCGCTCGTCCCCGCGGCCAGGGACGCGACGTAGTGCGCGACACCGGGTTCGTAGTCACCGGACTGCACGATCGCGTCCAGGCCGTAGCGCTGGAAGAAGCCGGGGTTCATGCTGCTGAGCCGGCCGAAGGTGATCAGCCGGCTGTGCGGGGACAGTTCACGGGCGTACGCGGTGAAACGTTCGAAGCCGTCGACGGCGTCGAAGTCGTTCATCATCGCGATCACGTCGTACCGGCCCTGGTACAGAAGGTCGCCGACCGCCTTCCAGTGGGTGTTCAGTACACCGGTGTCCCGTACGTCGACCTGTTCCACGGCCGGTTGCCGCCGAAGATGTCCGGCTGTCATGTACAGCGGGGTGTGGTGACCGGCATTGAAATAACTGGGGATGTGCGGCGGCCAGATGACCAGGACTTTCATCCGAAGCTCCTTCGGAATGACGCGGGAAGACACGCGGAAGGACAAGCGGGAGGACAGACGGGACGGGCTGTGCGCTGCGCTGTTACGCCACTCGTCAGAGGTTAATCGTGTGAATACCCGGCAATCCCGGGGGATTTCTCTGGGTGGAACGCGAATTTCCCGGAAGGGTCACAGATCCAGCAGTGCGTAGAGTCCGGAGAAGTCGGGGCGGGCGGGATCGACCGGCACGGCGTCCCAGCCGAGCCGCCGGGCCGGGGTGATGTCGTTGTCCGCCGAGTCACCGACCATGATTCTGCGGCGGAAGGAACCGGAGCCGATGAGTTCGAAGGCGCGGGCATCGGGCTTCTTGGGGCCGCCGTCGGCGGTGAAGTGCGCACGGTCGAACACCTCGGGCACCCCGAGGTCCCCCAGGAGCCTGCGCATGAGGCCGCCGGGCAGATAGCAGTTCGACAGCAGCCGGACGGTGTGTCCGGCGCCCGCCACCCGGCGCAGGGCCCGCGCGGCCGGCTCGCACAGCTCGTACCGGTCGTCGTCCGCGCATCCCAGCGCGTACCACAGCGCCCGGTGGAGCTCGTCCGGCGAACGCACCTCGCCGCGCTCGCGCAGGGCCTCGTCCAGCAGGCCGAGGGTCGCGGGCTGGAGGGCCGACTTGTCGACGAGCGCGTCGTAGAGGGTGGTGAACACCGAGGTCACGATGTCGTCGGCCGTCCGCCGGTCCACGGCCAGCGTCTTGGTGACCCAGCCGACGAACTCGTCGGGCCCGGGCATCGGGCGCAGCTCGCCGACGATCGTCCCGAAGCAGTCGAAGACCACTACGGTGTCGCCGTCCGCCACCGCGGCCCTGTCCCGCAGCGGGGTCGCCTCACCCGCTGTGGCACCCGTGGCCCCGGCCGCCGGGTCTCCTGCGTGTCGCCGGGCCATCACGACCACGACACCTTTCGGTGCTCGAAGCGGAAGAAGACCATGGTCAGCACGGCGAACCCGAGCGAGAAGCCGGCGAGGACCGCCACCGGCAGTACCACCGCTCCCGGGCCGCCGCCGTCCAGGACGACCGTGGTGAAGCCGCGCATCGCCCAGTACGTGGGCACCCCGGGAGCGAACGGGCTCGCCCAGTCGGGCAGGGACGACAGGGGCGTGAGCGCCCCGCCCAGCCCGGCGAAGAGGAGCGCGGCCAGATTGGCGAACACGGCCAGCTGGGCGACCGTCCGGCACAGCGACACCAGCGCCATGCCGAACAGCACTACGCACAGCGCCAGTGCCGCGCCCACCGCGACGAGCCCCAGCCAGGAGCCGCGCACCCGCAGGTCGTACAGCAGCCCCCCGACCAGGAAGACCACCGCGAGCTGCAGCATGGCCACACCGAGCGGCACGACGATCCGGCCGACGACGATCTCGCCCGGGCGGGCGAGTCCCGCCCGCAGCCGGTCCCAGGTCTTCCAGCCGTGCTCCCGGAACACCCCGAAACCCACCAGGTTCACCAGGAAGAAGGTGAACATCACCGCCATGCCGGGGACCGCCTGCTCGGCGCCGGTCGCCCCCTCGACCTGCTCGGCCCGCAACGCCGTACGGAACAGCGGCTGCATGAAGCCCATGAGCAGCAGCGGCATCACCGTACGGACGACCAGCGGGGCCGGATCGCGCAGCTGGAGCCGCATGTCGTGCCGGACCAGCGCGGCGATCCGCCCCAGCGAACCCTCACCCATGTGTGTCCTCCCCGGCTCTCGCTTCCGCCGCCGATCCCTCTCGCCCCACGGGCCCCGGGTATGCCGCCGGTTCCGGCTGCGCGTCGTACCGCCGTCCCGTGACCTGGAGGAACACGCTCTCCAGACTCGGCTGGACGATCCGGAGGTTGACCAGCTCCCCGGCGGATCCGCCCAGCGCCTCCAGCACCCGGGGCGCGGCCAGATGCGGCTGGTCCACCGTCACCCGGAGCACACGGCCGTCCACCACCGAGGGCCAGGGCAGCGCCGTGTCCGGGGGGCTGCCCGAGAAGGTCAGTTCGACCGCGCTGTCGCCGTACTGCCGGATCAGCTTCTTGAGGGTGCCCCGGGCGGCCATCCGCCCCCGGTTCACGATGGCGACGGAGCCGTCGAGCGCCTCCACCTCCGGCAGATAGTGGGTCGAGTAGCAGATCGCGGTGCCCCGGGCCGCTATCGAACGCACCAGCTCCAGCAACTGCTCCCGGGTCTGTACGTCCACCCCGGCGGTCGGCTCGTCCAGCAGCAGCAGCTGCGGCCGGTGCAGCAGGGCCATCCCGGTGTGCACGCGCCGCTGCTCCCCGCCCGACAGCCGGGCCACCTGGCGGCCGAGCAGCTCCGTCAGTCCGAGGGGCCCGGCGATCTCCTCGATACGGCTGTGGGCCACCCGGCCGCGCAGACCGGCGAGTTCGGCGAAGAACAGCAGGTTCTGGCGGACCGTCAGGGGCGGGTACACACCCAGCTCCTGCGGTGCCAGCCCGAGCCGGCTGCGGGCGCCGTGCGGATCGGTGACCGGGTCCACGCCCATGACCCGCACGCGGCCCGCGTCCGGGTGCAGCAGTCCGGCCGCGATCGACATCAGCGTGGTCTTGCCCGCGCCGTTGTGCCCGAGCAGGCCCACGATCTCGCCCGGCGCGATCTCCAGATCCACCGCGCTGAGCGCGGTGAGCGCCCCGTACCGCTTGGTGACCCCGTGCAGCGCCAGCGCCGGGGGGCCGCCGCCGTCCGCGCCGGGCCCGGGGCGCGGCTCAGTCGTCACGCTGGGTCCAGTTGCCCGGCATGACGTCCGGGAGCCCCAGCCGCCGCATCTGCGGCGACCAGGTGCGGGCCAGCTTGAACCCCTTCATCAGACCGGTGCCGGAACGGACGTCGGGCAGCGGCCGGGAGTAGCCCAACTGGCTTTCGGTGACCGTCAGATGCTCACGGAGCTCATCCAGCCACGCCTCGCCCCGGCCCTCGGTGACGGCCTCCAGGCCCGCGGCGAGCCGCAGTCCGTCCTCGACCTCCCGGTCCGGCACCCCCGCGAACGGGTCGAAGCTCACCTGCTCCGCGGCGAACGACAGCTCGCCGTGGGTGCGCAGCCCCCGTACGGACAGGGACAGCTGCACGAGGTCGTACGCCATGAGGACGGCGACCTCGGGCTGCCCCGCCGCCACCGCGCCCTCGATGTCCTCCAGGGCCGCCCGGCACTTCAGCAGCAGCCGTACCGCGCCGTGAGCCCGGAACGCCATGTGCCGGCGCAGGTCCGGGAGCGGCTCCCGCGCGGGAGCCCCGGCACTCGCTGAGGTCGTCATCCGCTCGCCTCCTCGTCCGGCTCCGCCACGGCGAGCCACAGCATGTCGTGCACGAACAGCCGCTGGATGTCCGGGGGCGGATCGGCGTCCGGCGGACCCGACCACAGGATGTCCTCGCTCCCGGCCGGCGGCAGCCCGGTGCGGGCAACCTCCAGCGCGCGCAGCTGCCAGCGGTCCACGACCGTACGGTCCTCCAGCTCCGCCGATCCGACACCGGTCGCCCAGCGCAGCACGGAGTGCAGGGGCGCCACCGGGCCCGTCAGCTCCTCGACGAGTCCCCGACAGCGCGCCACCCGGTCCCGGGGCGCCAGCGGGGGCGTGAGCACCTCCCGCAGCGCCGCCAGGCCCTCCCGGTCGTCCGAGATCCGGAGCTTCTCGCCGGCCCACTTCTCGGTGAAGTACAGCTGTCCGGCGGCCGCCGCCCGGGCGTTGAGGGCCGCCACGACGGCCTCGCGCCCCCGGGCGGCGGCGACCATGGGCCGCTCCCCGGCGAGCAGCCGCGCGGCGCGGCTCAGCCGGCGGGCCTCCACGGTCCACCACTGCTCCACCACCCGCGCGAGCCAGGGCGCGCACAGGCCGGCGTGCCAGGTGTCCCACGGATCGGTGGCGATGAGCGGCAGCCCCAGGGCCAGCCGGGTCGTCGTCTTGATGGTGCGGCGCCGGTGATTCCAGGAGTCCTGGGTGACCGAGCCGAACCGGGGCCAGGCGCTGTCGCGCAGCCAGGCGGTGTGGGCGCGGACCGCGTCGGCCTTGCGGATGTTCACATCGATCAGGGTGCCGTGCCGGTGCGACTGGACGGGGAACCGGGTCAGCCGGTCGCTCTCGACGACCAGCAGCAGATCGAGATCGCTGCGGTGATTGCCGAAACCGGCCAGCACGGACCCGGAGGCCACCGCGAGCACCGGACTGCCGACGCCCTGATCGGTTTCGCCGAGCACATCGTCGATTTTCAGTCCGCGTTCATCCAGAAAGTCCGTCAGGCGTCTTTCGAGGACATGCCGTTCCGGAACGGGGACCTGGGCCAGAGAGTTCTCCATGGCAGGCAAGGGCCTTCCTGCGGCGGCTGGAAAAGGGAAAGGGCCGGAAGGGCGATCGCAACTCCCGACAGGGCCCGGACAGCTCGGCCACGATAGGCGGGGAGCCGACGGCGCAGCAAGGGAGACCAGGATGTGTTTCGGCACATGGAACACCCCATTTCCCGGGTGTCGTGTCCGGTTGAGACTTGCCCAGAACTGCCGCCACGGCTCGGCGCCATTGAGTCATCACCTGACAACCGATGAATGCATCCAAGTGATCCCACTTCAGTGGTCGTCGTGTCGGTCGTATCCGGCGGAGGCGCCCGTCCGGCCCGTGCGCCGGGCGGCCGGGCCCACCGTACGGACACGGAAACGCCGAAGGCAGCGGGCAGCAGACACCAGGAGAAGCTGCTCCCCCAGTGCGGGGCGCACCCACCGGACCCGTGCCGGTGGCTGCCGCACGGGGAGCAGCCCACCACCGCCGAGGTATCCACCAGCCCTCCCGGCCGCCCGAGACCCCGGAGTGACCCACTGATGCGCATGCCGCTGCTCAAAGTCCGGCCAGAGGACTTCCGCGTCACGGAGAGCCTCGGGCTCGACACCACACCCCCCGATGCCTCGACCCACACCTATCTGCGCCTGTGGAAGAACGGCCTGACCACGCACGAGGCCCTGGCCGGGCTCGCCGCCGCGCTCGGCGTCGGCCCGCAGGACGTGGCGGCGGCGGGGCTGAAGGACGAGGACGGCATCACCGAGCAGTACGTCTCGGTGGAGGGGGTGCTCTCCCCGCCGGACGTCGAACGCGCCAACGACCACGGGCGGTCCGCCGCCGGCGACGTGCTCTGGCGGGTGACGGCACAGGGGACCGGGACGACGGGACTGCGGACCGGGGTCCTCGACGGCAACCACTTCCGGCTGGTCGTCCGCGGACTCGACGAGACGTCCGCCAAGGCCCTCGCCGAAGGACCGCAGCGGCACAACCACTTCTTCGTCAACTACTACGACACCCAGCGCTTCGGGGTCCCGGGCGGCCCCAAGCAGACCCATCTGATCGGCGGGGCGCTGCTCGACGGCGACGAGGAGGCGGCCTTCGGGCTGCTGCGCCGGTCCGGCTCGCCGGAGGGCGCGCGGGCGCTGCTGCACGAGGGGCCGCCCGGGGAGTTCTGGCGGCTGCTCGACCCGCGTATCCCCGTCTTCTACCGCTGCGCGCACGCCTCGTACGAGTGGAACGGCCATGTGCGGGCGATCCTCGCCGACGCGGCCCGGGGCGAGGTGACCCGGGCCGACCGCGACGGCATCCCCTACACCTTCGCCACCACCCGGGACGCCGTCCTCGCCCTGCTGGGGCGCCGCCCCGACCTCGACTACGTGCGCTACCGCTGGACGGACGGCGCCTGCGTCCGCAGCACGGCCGCCCGGCCGACCGTGCTCCAGACGCACATCTCGGTGCACGGCGTCGGGCCCGACTCCCTGCACCCCGGCCGCTTCGCCGCCACGATCTCGTTCTTCCTGCCGTCCGGCGGCTATGCGACGGCGGCGGTGCACCAGTGGTTCGTCCAGACCCTCGGCCTCCGCGACGAGGCCGCGCCCCGGGAGCCGGACGCCGCGTCCGGCGAGCCCGCGGGAGCTGCGCCGGACCGGCCCGGGGGCCCACCGGCGGGGGCGACGCCTCCCGCCGCGGTGGGCGGCGGGCGGGCATGAGCGGGACGGACCGGGACGGGCGTACGGGCCCGGGAGGCACGGCACGAGCCGTCCTGCGTCAACTGCGTGACCACCAGTCGCCCCGGTTGGCCCTCCTCTACGGCATGAACGGCGCGGGCGCTCTTGAGGCGGGCGGCGAGGGAGCCCGGGTGGAGCTGTCGGACGGGCGCACGGCGCTGGACTTCGGCAGCTACGCGGTCACCCTGCTCGGACGGCGGCACCCGGCCGTGCTCCGGGCGGTCGGCGGCGAACTCGACGCCATGGCCGTCTCCACCCGCGTCCTGGCCAACGCCACCACGGTCCGCTTCGCGGCCCAGCTCGCCGCGTACACCGATCCCGGCCGGCTGACCAAGGTCTGGCTGGGCCTCAACGGCTGCGACGCCGTCGAGGCCGCCCTCAAGCTCGCCCGCCTGGCCACCGGCCGGGGCCGTGTGATCGCCGTGGAAGGCGCCTACCACGGCAAGTCGCTGGGCGCCCTCGCCGCCACCTGGCACCCTCGCTACCGCGGGTCGCTCGAACCCCTCCTCGGCGGGGTGACGCACGTGCCCCCCGATCCCGCGGCCGTGCCCGGGGCGTTCGCGGACGGTGACGTCGCCGCGGTCATCGTCGAGCCGGTGCAGGGCGAGGGCGGGGTCCGGCCCCTGGAACCGGCCTTCCTCGGCGCCCTCGCGACCGAGGCACGGCGGCACGGCGCCTTCCTGATCGCCGACGAGATCCAGACAGGTCTGCGCCGGTGCGGGGAGCGGGCGCTGAGCACCGCACTCGGACTCGCGCCCGACGCCGTGCTGTTCGGCAAGGCCCTCGGCGGGGGCGTCCAGCCCCTGTCGGCCCTGGTGGCGACCGAGGAGCTGTACGCGCCCCTGGCCGACGACCCGTTCGTGCACTCCACGACGTTCTCGGGCCATCCGCTCGGCGCCGCGGCCGGGAGCGCCGCCCTGCGGGCCGTGGAGGACCTCGCCCCCCGGGGCCGGCGTCTGGCCGCCCTCCTGGCCGACGGCCTGGACCGCGTCCGGCACCGCCACCCGGACCTGGTGACCGCCGTACGCGGCCGGGGCCTGCTGTGGGGCGTGGAGTTCGGCCCGGCGGGGGCGGGCGGCGACGTCCTCCTGGAGCTGAGCCGGCGGGGACTCGTGGTCTCCCCGTGCCTGGGACAGCCGCGGGTGATCCGCCTGCTGCCGCCCCTCGTGGCCACCGACGAGCAGGTGGAGGAGGCCCTGGACATCCTGGACGCGACCTGCGCCGCCGTTCCCGGCGAATTCCGTTCCGGCGCGCGAAACGCCTCCGCCGGCGACCGGAACGGCGCGATAGGTTCCCCCCGGGAGGCGACGCCCCCGCCCGTGACGGCATCGTTGGCGGACCGGGGCTGAGCGACCGCCCCGGCACGGCCACGGCGCCGGGACACCCGGCCGCGGCCCGGCCGTCCCGGTGCGCGATGAGGAGTGGAAACACCATGGCTCGTCCCATGAGCTACGAGGACTTCGCGGTCCAGTACGACCAGGGCAGTGCGGACAACGTCTACAACACACTGCTCGACCGTCCCGCCGTCCAGAGCAAGTGCCCGCCGCTGGACGGCCGGCGGGTGCTGGAGGCCGGATGCGCCGGCGGACGCCTCACCCGGTGGCTCGTGGACCAGGGCGCCCGGGTCGTCGCGCTGGACGCGAGCCCCACGCTGGTGGAACTGGCCCGCGGGCGGCTGGGGGAGAGCGCCGAGGTGCGCGTGCACGACCTCCGGGAGCCGCTCGCGTTCCTGCCCGACGCGTCGGTCGACGTCGTGGTGTCCTCCCTGACCCTGCACTACCTGGAGGACTGGGCCGGGCCGCTGTCCGAGTTCCGGCGCGTCCTGGCGCCGGGAGGAACCGCCGTCCTGTCCACCCACCACCCCCTCAACGACTTCGAGATCTCGCCCAGCGGCGACTACTTCAGCGTGGAGGAACTGCGCGACGAGTGGCCGAGCTTCGGGCCCCCCACTCCGGTCGTCCGGTTCTTCCGGCGCCCGCTCGGCCGGATGATCGACGATGTGCACCGCGCCGGATTCGTTCTCCGCGAACTGTACGAGCCCCGGGCCGACCCGGCCCATCGGGAGCAGTTCGGAAAACGGTTCGAGAAGCTGTCACGCAAGCCGTGGTTCCTCGTGCTGGTCCTCGGTCACCCGGGAGACCGCGCCGAGGACGGGTTTGCCCACCCGGCCGGGTGACGCCACCACCCGGCTGACCACACCCCGAGGAGCAGCCGCGTGCCGAACACTCCATCCGCCACCGCCGCACAGGGCTTACGCCCCGACAGCCGGACCTCGCCCGACGGGCGGGCACCCTACTGGGACGTCCAGGGTGCGGAGGCGGTCCCGCGCCCCACGCTGACGATGGGCGGCTTCAAGCACCTGCTCGTGCCGTGCCTGGCCGCCGCCTGTCTCGCCGACCGGCCGTGGCGGATCGACAACGCCCCGCGCATCGAGGACCGCAGGGTGCTCTCGGCGACCCTGCGGCACCTCGGCGCCTCCGTCGTCGACGACGGGTCACGCGTCACCGTCGACGCCTCCGGGCTCGGCGGGACCCGGATCCCCGGCCACTGGAGCGCGGGCATCCACGGCGGGGTGTATCTGCTGCCGGCCCTGCTCGCGGCACGGGGCGAGGTCTCCTCCGGGGCCCACGGCGGGTGTGCCATCGGCGGTGGTGCGAGCGGCGCCCGGCCGCTGTCCCACATGGCCTCCGTCCTGGAGCGGTTCGGCGCCGACTGCGAGGCGGGCGCGGAGGGATTCAGGGCCACCGCCCCGCCCGGGGGGCTCCGGGGCACCCGGATCGACCTCGCGGACTACGCGGAGACCGAGCCCGGCACCGGCACGCTCACCGGCCCCCACTACTCCGGCGCGACCAAGACGGCCCTGCTGGCGGCGGTGACCGCGCGCGGGACCACCGTGCTGCGCGATCCCTATCCCAAGCCCGACGCCCTGGAACTCGCGCGTCTGCTGGGCGAGGCCGGGGCACGCATCGAGATCTCGGCGCGGCAGATCACCGTGGAAGGTCTCGGCGGCCCGCTGGGCGGCGCCGAGATCACCCTCCCCTCGGACCTGATGGAGGTCGTCACCTTCATCGCCTGGGCGGTCCATCTGCGCCGCGAGGCCGATCTGCGGCTGGAACGCCCCGACCTGGTCCGGTCGGGTCTCGCCCCGGAACTGGAGTGCCTGTCCACGATGGGCGTACCGCTGGACTGGGACGGGCCCCTGCTGCGCGTACGCCCGCCCGAACACCTCGGCTCCGCCCGGGTCCTCGCCAGCTCGCACCGTCTGTACAGCGACGCGGGCCCCCTGTTCGCCCTGATGCTGCTCGGAGCCGACGGGCCGTCCCGGCTGACGGACGGAGTGTGGACGGACCGTTTCCGCTACGCCGAGGGCCTGCGCGGCATGGGCGCCCGGCTCAGCCGGAAGGACAACGAACTCCACATCACCCCCGGCCCGCTGCGCGCCGCCCCCGGACCCCTGGTGGCCACTGATCTCCGGGCCGCCGCCACACTGCTCCTCGCCGCGCTGGGCACGGGCGTGCCCCACCGGCTCTACGGCGTGGGACACCTGGCCCGCGGATACGAGGACCTGCCGGCGAAGCTGGCCGCCACCGGGGCACACATCGACGTGCCGTCCGGGACGGGCGAACCGGCCGGGACGGACGGCATCCGGCCGGACGGCACGGAGACGGACGGCACGGGGACGGAGCGCACCGGCGCGGACGGGACGGGAGAAGCCGCATGACGACCACCTCGGCACTCGACTGGGAGGCCATCGCCCGCACGACCATGGCCGACGACCCCTTCGCCTGGGGCCTGGTGGGCGACTCGGTGCCGGGGGCCGCCACCAGGCGCGCCCTCGCGGCGGAGTTCCCCTCCGAGGGATTCACGCTCACCGAACGGGCCCAGGGCACCGGCGCGGGCAAGGGCTACCGCACCTGGAACCTCTCCCTCGTCCAGGACGCCGTCCTCGTACCGGACGGCATGCGCCGGCTCACCCCCCTGTGGCACGCCCTCGTCGAATCCCTGCTCGACGAGCCCTATCGCTCGGCGGTCGCCGAGGCGACGGGCCAGGATCTCGCCGGCTGCGCCCTGGAGGTGCGGGCCGTGCGCTACGGCCCCGGATCGTGGATCGACCCCCACACCGACCGCGCCGACAAGGTCGTCACCCAGACCTGGTACTTCAACGACGGCTGGCGCCCGGACTGGAGCGGAGCCCTGCGCATCCTGCGCTCCCCGTCCGAGGACGACGTCGCCGCCGAGGTCCTGCCGGGGCTGACCGACTCGGTCCTGCTGGTCCCCTCGCCCCACTCCTGGCACACGGTGATGCCGGTGACCGACCGGGCGGAACAGCACCGGCACGTCCTGCTGGTGCACTTCGTCTCGAAGGAGCGCTCGGCATGGTGATTCCGGTACCGGGTCCGCCCGGCGGAGACCAGACGCAGGTGCAGTACCGCTACCACCGCGACCTCTTCCCGGCCCTGCACGACTGGGAGCGGACCGAACGCTCCATCGTCGAGTTCACCGGGGAGAGCGGACCGCGCGGCCTGCTGGGCCTCGACCAGATGGGCCACTTCGGCCCGCAGGGGTGCGACCTCGTCACCGGCGCGGTCCGCGAGGTCTTCGGCCGTGCGGGCGCCCCGCAGCCGACGCTGACCCTGTGCGAGCTGGGGAGCGGCTTCGGCGGCGCACTGCGCCACATGGCGCACGCACTGGCCGCCGACGGACCCGGCGTGGCCCGGATGTACGGCGTCGACCTGGTGCCGGAGCACTGCGCCGTCAGCCGGCGCATCAGCACCGCGCAGGGGCGCTCGGACGTGACCGAGATATGCGCCGACGCCACGGATGTGCCCCTGCCCGACGCCGCGCTCGACGCCGTGGTCGTGACCGGTTCCATGCCGCACTTCCCCCGGCCCGGCGCGGTGCTGCGCGAGGCCGCCCGGCTGTTGCGCCCCGGCGGCCTGCTCGTCGCCACCGAGGAGGTGAGCCTGGCGCCCCAGGGCGGCGGCCCGTCGGGCGCCTTCCACGAGGTGCACCCCCCGGACGTCTTCTTCGTCACCTCCCTCCCGGACCGGCTGCGCCAGCTCCGGGAGGCGGGCCTGACCGGCGTGGTGCGCCGGGATCTGCGCGACTGGGCCGTCGCCCTGCTGGCCGACCGGCTGAAGGTCGTACGCCTCTTCCGGGGCAGCGTCGTCGGCATCTACGGCGAGGAACCGGTGGACCTCATCGAGCGCACGCTCACCACGGCGCGGGACGAGTACCTGGCGGGGCGCCTGCTGCCGACGCTGCTCACCGCCCGGCGCGCGGAGGCGTCCTGAGATGGCACCCCCGCCGCCCGCCCCCCGTACCGTCATAGCCGACTGGGGGCCGGTCACCTGGTCCTACACCGCCGAGAGCGGCATCGGGAACACCACGCCGGACACCACCGCGAGCGACCCGCCCGGCGACCCGGCGGACAGTACCGCGTACGAGACCGCGGACGGGACCGGACGCGGCACCGGGCACGGCTTCGCGGACGGCACGGCGGCGGACGCCGGGGACGACACCGAGTCCGTGGCCGTCGCGGCCCATCTCGTGACCTCCCGGCCGTCCCCCTGGCCCCAGCCCGACCGGGTGCCGCTCGACATCCGCTCCACGGCGCACACCACCGCCCTGGAGCGGCTGGAGCGCATCGCGTCGGGCCCACCGGGGAGGCTGCGGGAGGAGTACTACCGCCCCGCGCCGGACGGTTCCTGGGTACGCGCCCCCCACCGCCCGCCCGACGCGGCGGAACCCGGGCTGCCACGGCACGCCCTGGTCCGGGGCGACGGACGGTGGTCGATCCTGCACGAGGACGGCACCGGGCCGGCGGAGCGCGCCAGGACCGGTCAGATCCTGCTGCGCGCCCTGGTGGCGGCCGAACTCGCGGCCCGGGGCGGGATGACCGTGCACGCGTCCGCCGCGACGGACCGCACCGGACGGGCCGTGCTGTTCCTGGGGGACTCCGGGGCCGGCAAGAGCACGCTCGCCCTGCAACTCGCCCGTACGGAAGGCCGCTTCCTCAGCGGCGACCGGACCGTACTCGTCCCCGGACCCGGCGGTTGGTGGGCCGTGGGCGCCGGACTGCTGCCGAGGTTCCGCTGGGGCACGCTGGAGGGCCTCGGCCTGGCCGGGCGGGTGCGCGGCGCGGCGCTGCTGCGGCACGGCGGCGCGTCCCGCCGGGTGGCCGATCTGCCCGAGATGCCGTCCAAGGTGGTCTTCACCCCCGGTGAGGCCGAACGCGTCCTGGGTGTGCGCACGGCCGACTGCGCCCCGCTGGGGCGCCTGGTACTGGTGTCCGGGACCGGGCGCGACGGGCCCTCGGCACACGGGATCACCCGGCGGCACGCGGTCGCGGCCGTGCGGAGGCAGATACTTCCGTCCGACGCGGGATGCCTGGAACGGCCGTCCCGTGACACACCCCTTCACGACCGGCCCGCGCACGACCGCGCGTCCCGCGAACACCCGGCGCGCGACCACCCCGTGGCCGGTCCGCGGGTGCCCGGCCACTCCTCCCGGGAGCGTGCCCTGCGTACGGTGGACATCGCCCGCCTGGTGCGCGAGGCGCCCTGTGCGGGCCTGGCGTGGGACCCCCTCAGGCATCCCGCCGACGAGGCCCTCGCCGTCTGCCTGCCGGCCCGGCCCGGCGCGACCGCCGCCGACCGCCCGGCCCGGGCGACATGACGGGGCTCGCGGGGCCGCCCGGACTGCTCCTCGGAGCGCTCCTCCAGAGCGCCTCGTGCGCGGCGGCCGTCCTGCTGCCGGTGCGCTCGGCCCTCCCGGTCCTGTGCTGGCTGGGCGGCTGCTGGCTGCTGTACCGGGCCGGGGCCGCGCTGCGCGGGGCCGCGGAAGCCCCCACGGCCGCCGCGTGGGACCGGGCGGCCCGCACCCGGCTGCTGCGGTCCGTGCACCGCCTGGCGGGCTCCGGACACCACCACGCGTGGACGCGGCTGCAACCGCATCTGTACGCGGCGGCCGGCGTCGCCATCCGCTGGGAACCCAAACCCGGTCTGGCCGCCGTCCGCCTCACCGACCTCGCCGCCCGCGCGCTGACCGTCGCCGGACTGTGCGCCGCCCTCGCCGTCACCGCCCCCGCGACGGCACCGGCCAGCGCCCTCGCTCCCGGTCTCTGCGCTCTCGGCGCGCTCGGTCTGGCGCTCCGGCCGCGGGGTCCGGGCACACGGGGCACCGGCCGCGCGGGCTGGTCGGCGCGCCGCCGCGAGAGCCGTGTGGTCGCCGTGCTCGCGGGTGCCCTGGCCGCGGGTGCCGCCCTCGCCCCCGCGCTCGCCGCGGCCGACCGGCCGGACGCGCCGGCGGGCCCGCTCCTCGCCGCGGTCGCGCTCGTCCCGTCCGTGTACCGGCTGGGGCGGGTGGATCTGTCGGCCGTACGGCACCGGCGACTGACACAACGTCACCTGTCGGCGGTCGAGCGCGCGGCGGCCCGGACCCCGGAACCGGCGGACACCCCGCACGGCGGTCCGGTGGCCGTGCCCGCGCGGCCCGGCCGGCTCGGCTTCACCGATCTGGCCGAGAACATCCACCTCGGCGCCCTGGCCGGGGACGATCCGCTGCCCGGAGCGCTCCCCCATACGGTGCGGCTGTGCGGGCTGGAGGAGCTGGCGCGCACCCTGCCCCACGGCTGGCGGACCGTGCTGTCCGCGGAGTTCTCCGGCGGGGTCGACCTGGACGAGGCGGACTGGCGGCGGATCGGCGCGGCCAGGGTCAGTGCCCGTATCGAGGCGGGGGCCACCACGGTACGGCTGACGGCGGAGCCCGACCCCCTGCTCGCCGCGGTCCTCGCCGACTGGAACTCCCGTACCGGCGTGCGGGTCCTGCCCCCTCCCCGCACGGAACAACTCGACGACACCACAGGCTCCGAGGACACCACCGCGGAGCCGGCCGGACCACCGCGGTTCGACGCACCGGCGGGACGGCACGGGGCGGCACACCTCACGGACACCCGGCCGACCGGGAACGAACGACTCGACGAGACCACACGGTGAGCCGGGAACACCTCACCGTCGTGGCGGCCGCCCTGCTGGGCGCCGCCGCGGCCCTGCTGGGGCCCGCCACCGGGGCGGTGGTGCGGGCCGCCGGGACGGGCGCGCCCACGGCCCTTCCGCTGCTCGGCCTCGCCGGGGCGCTGTGCTGCGCCGCCGGTGCGGACCGCTGGGCGGGCGGGGCGGACCGGCGGGCACGGGCACCCGGGCACCCGGGCGCCGCGCGGCTGTCGCCGACGGTCCGCCATGTCGCCGACCGCTGCGCGCGATCGGCCGTGCTCCTCGCGGTCCACCCCGTGCTGGCCCTCGCCGTGCTGCCCCTGTGCCGTACCGTCGCGGCCACCCCGGTACCGGCACTGAGCGGACCGGACGCCGACGCGGCCCGGGCGCTGCGCCGTATCGTCCGCACCGCGACCGAGCAGGACGCCCGGGACACCGGCTCCGCCGCGCCGCCGACCCGGCTTCTGCTGCGCCACCACACACGGTTCTCCGCGCGGGTCGCGCGCGCCACGGAGCACTCCGCCCGCCGGGCCGCGCTGGCGGGGCTGCGCGGCCGTCTGCCGCTGCTCTACGCCCTGGTGCTCGCGGCCCCGGGGACGGCTCTCGCCGGCGAGGGGACGGCCGGCCCCGCGGGTACCGCGACGGCCCTCTGCGTCTTCCTCACCGTCGTCACCACACCCCTGACCGGAGGCACCCGGCACGGGTGACACCGCCGTCGCCCCACCACACACCCGGGAGCACGAGGCCGTACGCCCCGAAGCCACCCCCTGTCCGCGGCGGCGCCGGGCCCGCTCCCGCCCCCCACACGGTGCGTACTCCACCGGCGGCCTGCCGTTCCACCCGGCGGCCTCACGTTCCGCCCCGCGGAACCACACGCGCCACGGACCAATCGCCGTTCCATTGTGAGGGAAAGCCACTACCCCAGCGCTTTCCGGCCGGTCAGGATCACAGCGTCCGGTCCGCGCCCCACCGGGCCACCACCACGGCGGCCGGTCCCGCGGGACCCACGCCCCTGGACGAAGGAGGCCCATGGCCGTCGCCCCCGTATCACCAGAGACCGGCCACCACCCGCCCCCGCCGTACGCGGCCGGGACGGAGACGTTCGGGCTCGCCCTTCCGCCCGCCGAGCTGACCGTCCACAGCGAGCTGCCCGGGCTCAGGGAAGCGGTCACCGCCCTGGTCCACCCGCTGTTCGAGGTGACCGGCACCGTGTCCCCCGCGGCATCGCTCCTGCGGGTCGTGCCACGCGCCGGCCGGACGCTTCCGGGGGAGCAGGAACTGCTCACGGCACCGCAGCTGCTGCTGCACCCGGACGGCCCCCGGCTGGCCGTCCTGGAGAGCTCCCACGACCGGACCGTGGTCGTGCGCCACGGCGAGGAGGACAGCGCGCCCCTCGTCATCACCGCCCGGCCCGGCGCCCGGGAACTGACCATCGAGGTGCCCGACAGCCGTGCGCCGTCCGTACGGGCCGTGGTCCGGCTGCTCGGCTCCCTCCTCGGCACCCAGCTCATCCGCCGCGGCGCCGTGTTCCTGCACGGATCGGCGGTCGCCGCCGACGGCGCCTCGGTCGTCATGCTCGGCCCCAAGCACCGGGGGAAGTCGTCGCTGGCCTTCCTCGCCGTGACCCTGTGCGGAGCGGACTTCGTGTCCGACGACACCCTCGTCGTCTGGGCGGCGCACACGGCGGCCCCACCCGTGCTCCGGGGCTGGCCCAAGCGGGTGGGCATCGGCACGGCCCTGCTCGTCGGCCACCCCGCCCGCGGCGCCTTCGAGCGCGCACGGCTGCGCCGCCGCAGGCAGGGAGACCTCCACGCCACGCGGGACGCGGCCTGGAGCACCGGGCCCGAGGGCAGAAAGCGGCTCTTCACGGACCTGGACGAGTTCACCGCGCTGACCGGGGCCGCGATAGCCACCGACACCCGGCCCGCGGGCATCGTCCTGCCCCGGGCGGACCGGGACCGGCGCGGATGGCGCATAGAGCCCGTCACCGACCGCGCGGCGGCCCTCCGCGACTCGGTCCTCGCCGGGGGCGACCTGCGGAACTACAGCGACTATCTGAGCCTGCTGCCGGGCCCCCGCCCCGAACCCGACGTCCGCGCGACCGTGTTCGACGCGCTGTACGACCTGCCGTGTGTGACGGTGGACTACGGGCCGGACGCCAACGCGGACTTCCCCCGGTTCTGGGGCGAGGTCACCGCCGCGCTCGCCCTGTCCGGCCCGGAAGGGCGGTGAACCCCGTGCCGCACACCCCGGGAGTCAACCACCGTATGCCGCGCGCGACCGGCCTGCGGCCCGGCATCGCGCACCGGAGCGGTGATGTCACGGCGTTCACGGCCGAGGAGGCCGGTGCGCTCGTCGAACGGCACGGTCTCGCGACGGTGGTGGACCTCCGATCCGCCCCGGAGGTGGAACGCTACGGACCGCCGAGCGGCCTCCTGGCGCACCGGGTGCGCTGGCTGCGCGTACCGCTGACGGGCTACCCGCGCGACACCATCGCGGCCCGCCGGCCCGATGCCGCGGACCGCGCGCGCTATCTGCACGGCATCCTGACCGACTCCGTCCCCGGCAGCTGGCCCCGGCTCTTCCGGGCGCTCGCGGCGGTGGCCGACCGCCCGTTCCTGATCACCTGTCATTTCGGGAAGGACCGCACGGGGGTGGTGACGGCGGCCCTGCTGTCGCTGGTCGGCGCGCCCGCGCACGAGATCGCCGCCGACTACGCCGCCGGTACCGCGGATCTGCTGGCCGCGGCCGACCGGTTCCGGGACAAGTGGCTGCGCCGCGGTCACACCCGTGAGGACTATCTGTCCCGGCTGCGCACCTCACCGGTGACGATGGAGCGCTGGCTCGCCGAGGTGGACGCCCGGCACGGCGGCATCGGGCCGGCGCTCGCGGGGGTGGGGGTGGCGCGCGACGACGTGGCACGCGTACGCGCCCTGCTGTCCGTCCCCGCCTCCCGCGGCCTGTCCGTCCCGCCGGCCCCGCCCGAGCACGTCCGGCGCGAGCCCGTCCCGCCCGAGCCCGTGATGCCCGAGCCCTCCGCCCGGTCCGCTCCGGGGGGCCGGGCGGCACCACCCGCGGGCCCCTCCGGCGATCGGGCGGCCCCCGGCGGCACCGCAGGGACCCTCCGGTGAGCGGGTACGCGAAGCCGGACGGAGTCCACGTCCGTACCCCCGTGCCCACCGGGCTGTGGGAGGAGGTGTGCGACGCGGCGGGACAGGACGTTCTGCCGAGCCAGACACCGGGGTGGCGGGACGCCTTGTGCGCGCACGGGTGGCAGGACGCGAGCCGTCTGCACACCTGGCGGGACGGCACCCGGATCCTGGTGCCGCTGGCGCGTACCGGCACCGGCGCGGGTACCGAATACGCCTCGTGGCCGGCGGGCTGGGGGATCGGCGGGGTGATCGTGCCACCGGACGGCCTCACACCCGAACGCGCGCGCACGGTGCTGCGCGATCTGATGTCGCTGCCCGCGCGGCGGATCTATCTGCGTCCGCACCCGGGGTCGACGGCCCTGTGGGAGGGACTCGTCCCCCCGGGAACCCACCGCAATCCCCGGCTCACCCAGATCCTGGACCTCGACGGGGGCCTCGACCACATCTGGCGCCACCGCTTCCACCGCAATGTGCGCAACGCGGTCCGGCGCGCCGAACGCGCGGGACTGACGGTCGAACAGGACGGTACGGGACGGCTGTGCCCGGAGTTCTACCGGCTCTACGAGCTGTCGATCGAGCGCTGGGCCGAGCAGTCGGACGAGCCGGACGCGCAGGTGCGGCGGCGGGTACGGGAGAAGAACCCGCCGAGCAAGTTCGCCGCCGTGGCCCGGCACCTGGGCCCGGACTGCCGTGTCTGGCTGGCGCGCCACGAGGGGGAGCCCGTCGCCGCGCTGCTCGCCCTGCACCGGGGGCCGCAGGTCGTCTACTGGCAGGCCGCCATGGACAAGGCGGTGGCGGCCCGGACCAAGGCCGCCACCTACCTGCTGTACCTGCTGATCGAGGACGCCTGCGCACGGGGCGCCCGGACGCTCCACATGGGAGACACCTACCCCGGCACATCGGTGACGGCGTTCAAGGCGGCCTTCGGCCCGGACGCGTACGACACGGCCGGTTACTGGCTCCCCGGTTCCGTCGGCAGCCCGGCCGACGCCGGTTCACAGCGGAAGGAAGGCATAGCCACGCCATGAAGGACCGCCACTGGAGGACCCGCTACCGGGTCGGTGACGCCGAGGTCTGGGGCACCTCGCTGGACAGCGCGGAGCGCCGTCTGCGCGCGCCCCACGCCGAACCGGCCGACTTCGGCCTCTATCTCGACGAACGCTGGCGCGGTGAAACGGACGCCCGCACCCCGTACTTCGTGTTCTGGCCCACGCTTGAGGCCCCGGTGGAGTCGTCACTGCTGATCACCCTCGTCAAGGAGCTGGCCGTCGAGCTGAGGAACGGCGCCACGGTCGAAGTGGCCTGCTTCGGCGGACACGGACGCACGGGGGCCGCCCTGGCCTGTCTGGACATCGTGCTGGGCGAGGTGACGGCCGAGGACGCGGTGGCCCGGATCCGCCGCGAGTACTGCCGGTTCGCGGTCGGGTCCGCCGAGCTGGAACGGTTCGTCCTCGACGCCGAGAAGTCCCTGCTGCCCGGCACCCGCGACCCGCTGCACGCGACGGAGGCCCCGTGAGCACCTCCATGGTGTCCCTCGACCGCACCACGGTCGAGGACGACCCGTTCCGCTGGTACCACGTCACCGACACCTTCCGCCCCGAGGAGGCCGCCGCGCTGCGGGAGACGTTCCCGAGCGAGGGCTTCCGCATGGTCACCCGTACGGGCATGGACAAGTCGTACGCGATGCACCACCGGCTGCTCCATCCCCTCGACGGCACCGACGGGGTCACCTCACTCCCCGGACCGTGGCGGGACTTCGTCGCGGAGGTGACCGCCCCCGGCTACCGGGAGGCGGTGGCCGCGCTGACCGGTCTGCCTCTGGACGAGGCGCACGTGGAGGTCAATCTCTGGCGCTACGGGCGCAGTTGCTGGCTCGACCCGCATGTGGACAAGCCGGAGAAGCTGGTCACCCATGTGCTCTACTTCAACGCGTCGTGGCCCGAGGACCGGGGCGGTGATCTGCTGCTCCTCGGCTCCTCGTCGGTGGACGACGTGGTCCGGCGTGTCGTCCCGGCGGCCAACACCGGGGTCCTCCTGGTGCGGGGCGACCAGAGCTGGCACGCCGTGGACCGCGTACGCGACTGCGAGTCCGGGCTGGAGCGGCTGTCCGCCCAGGTGGTCTTCCACCAGGGCGGTCTGACGACCGGCAACTGACGGCGCCCGCCGGCCGGGCGGTCCGCGGCCCGGACCGTCTGTGCCCGGTACGCGGATCCGGGGAGGCCGCGGCTCCGCCCGGGCGGCGGGCGGGGCCGGACGGGCCGGGGACCCGCGACTCCCCACAGGCCCCGGGCCACGCGCGCCGAGAGAGCCCCACAGACCCCGCGGGCGCCGGGGCCCGCGGGCCGTCCCACCGCTCGCGGATCCCCTCAGTCCTCCCGCCGTTCGCGCCCCACGAGCGGACCGAACACCGCCCGTTCGTGGTCCCGCTCACCGGTCGTCTCCGGACAGTGGGCGACATTGCGGCGGGCGTCGGTGCCGAACCGGCGGCGGATGTCCTTCTTGACCCGGCGCGCCCGGCGCAGCGCGTCGTCGCCCACGACGGCCAGGAGGAGCATGGGTCCCTCGCACAGATACGCCAGCGTCAGCCGCCCGTCCGGCTCGTTCAGCTTCTCCGGGTACCAGCGCTCCGCCTGACGGCGGGTCAGCCGGAGTCGGCCGACGATCTCGACCGCCAGCCCCTCCTGCCGCAGAGCGCGGATCACCTCGGACGCCAGCCCCCGGCTCACCCCGTCGGGTTTGACGAGCACATGGGTGTCCCGCGCCATGTCGCACGGCGCGGGACGGTCCTCCCGGACCGCCCGGCGCCGGACGACGGACAGCAGCCATCCGCGTACGTGCCGGGGCGTCACAGCGCGGGCACCATCCCGGGGGCACCCCTGAGATCGCGCGACAGCTCCGCGCCGGCCGCCCGCAGGGGCGAGGCCGTTCTGAGCAGGTGCAGCCGGTCCTGACTGCCGGCGACGGCCAGCGCGGCGACGGGGGAGTCGGTCGCGTCCAGTACGGGTACGGCGACGGCGACGGCCTCCAGCCCGCAGTGGGCGACGGCGAATCCCTGCTCCGCCACCCGGCCCAGTTCCTCGGGCGCCAGTCTGCGCACGGCCCGGTGCGCGCGGTATCTCCTGCCGCGGTCGGGGCCGACGGGGTCCGTCCTCGCCCGGTGCGCGCGGAACACCTGCGCCACCGCGGAGGCGGAGGCCTCGCTCTCGGCCGGCAGATACGCGGCCGCGCGGGGTCCGCGTCCGCTACGGCTGTCGGCCATCGCCCCGTCGAGGCCGTCCGAGAGATACAGGAACACCGTCTGCCGGGTGAGGTCGTGCATCCGGTTCAGATGCGGGAGTGCCAGTTCGCGCACGATCCGCTGGCGTGGCACCCGTGTCCCGAGGGCGAAGAGGTTGAGCCCGAGACGCAGACCCCGCTCGGCGCGCTCCAGCATGCCCGCGTCGACCAGTTCCGATATCAGCCGGTGGGCCGTCGCCTTGGGCAGAGCGGTCCTGCGCGCTATCTCGGAGAGGGTCAGTTCCGACTCGCCCGGGCGGAAGGAGTGCAGAATGGAGAGCCCTCGGGCGAGCATGGACCGTACCGGCTGAGTCGGGCTCGTCACGCGAGAGTCCTTCCGGCGGCACCGGTTCTGCCCGCCGGGTGTGATCCGGGAAATAAGGTCTTTGCGGTCTCCAGATGATTCGCCATTCCCGATCCCCTCGTCATGTGTCGAACTGAATCTCATATTCCGCACATCGCGGAGGATTCAGTGATCTTCGACATCCTGTCGGCAGTGGCCAAGAAGCTGTGCGTATCACAGTGTTGGCATCCTTCGAGATCCTACTCAACAAGCTTTCCAGTGAACGGAAAAGTGCAAGTTTGTTCTAGGGGTGCAAGGCGACTCGCCGACATGGCGGGATTTCGCCCGTCGGTTCTCGAATTCCGGCGGGGTCTTCACCGGCGATCGTGCATCCGCTTTCGGTCGGGGAGTCGGATCGTCCACGGGAATACATGATCGCGGCCGGGTCCCCGTGAGCTCCCATGAGCGCTGTGGTGCGCCCCTGTGATCCCCCGGGTGATTCTTTACTCCCCGCGGGTCGGAGTGTCATCGTTGGGCCCACTGACGCGAAAGAGCGCTAAGCGCGTATATTTGCAAAATATTGCCGAGTCGCTGTCTTTCCGGGGTGCGGGGGTTTGGTCATGGGGTGAGCCGGCATGAGGCGGTAGTCATCTGACCCCCGTGTGCACGTATATGTGTGCCAATGAAGGGAAAATGACGAAATGTCCATTCAGCCCGGCCGCCCCAAGCGCTCGGCGGTCGACCGTACGTTCAGCGTCCTCAGCGCCTTCGACCAGCGCAATCAGGTGCTGACGCTCAGCGACATCAGCCGACGGTCCGGCCTCCCGGTGGCGACGGTCCACCGCATCGTGGCCAAACTGCACAGCAGGGGAGCCCTGGAGCGCGCTGCCACGGGGGAGTACAGCATCGGGCTGCGGCTGTGGGAGATAGGCACCCTCGCTCCGCGGGGATCCGTGCTGAGGGAGGCCGCCCTGCCCCATCTGATGACCTTCCGCACCCAGGCCACCGCCACGGTGATCCTGGCGGTCCGCGACGGCACCGAGACCTTCTGCCTGGAGATGATCTCCGACGGCCGCGGGCACCGCCCGCCACTGGCGGCTCCGGGGGGTCGGGCGCCCCTGCACACCAACGCGCCCGGACTCGTCCTGCTCGCCCACGCCGGCCCCGCCGACCGGGAAGAGGTCTGCTCGCTGCTGCTGCGGCCCACCCGCCGACGGGACGGTGTCACGTACCCCGCGCTGCGGGGTGTGCTCGGCCAGGTCAGAAGACAGGGGTACGCGGTGACCGGACATCAGGAACCCGGGCGGACCGCCCTCCTGGCCGCACCGGTCAGGGCCGCGGGCGGCATGGTCGTCGCCGCTCTCGGCGCGGTGAGGGACAGCGGTCCGGAGGACCGCCCCGAGCTGCTGCCGCTGGTCCTGGCCACGGCCGACGCCATCTCCGAACAACTCGCCGCGTCCACCCGCGGATCCCTGGACACCGCCATCTGACGCTCCGGCGGCGGTCGCCGGGACTCCCGCCGCACCGCCGCGTGCCACCGCAGGAGTTCGCGGGGCCCGCGCCTGCCGTGGTCACGGCCCCGCGACTGCCCCGATCACCGGCCGGGTCCCGGCTCAGGCGTCACTGGACCCCGGTGTCCAGCCGGTGTCCCGGGCCCAGGCGTCGGCGCGCCGGACGACGTCCCACACGAAGGACTCCTTCGCCTCCGCGTAGCCGCGCCGGTCCGCCGCGAACACCGCCGCGTACCGCCGCTTGACCGCCGCGTACTCCTCGGCGGCGGCCGGATGACACCGGAGGAAGTCCCGGAACAGCAGGGGGAACTGCTGGGAGAAGCTGCCGAGTTCCCGTACGTGCACATGGGTACGGCTGTGGCCCGGGGCCTCCCGGAAGTAGCGCTTGGTCCGCTCGGGGTTGTCGGCGCGGTACACGTAGCCGATGTCCTCCAGGGGCTTCCGGAAGGCTTCCAGGGGGTCGAACGACCGCACCGAGACCTGTACGTCGATCACCGGCTTGGCGGCCAGTCCCGGAACCGACGTCGAGCCGATGTGGTCGATCCGCACCGCGGTGTCGCCGAGCGCCTCCCGCAGGGCCGCTCCCAGCCCGGCGAACGCCGTCGGCCAGGAGGGCCGGTAGTCCACGATCTCCACGGGTTCCGCCATGCCCTCATTGTTCCAGGCGCGGGCGGGGGCGCACGGCACGGCGCGTGCCCGCGGGAGCGCGCTCCACGGTGGTACGGGCACGGTGGCGGGAGCGCGGTGGCGGGCCGTGGTGCGGCCCGCCGCCGCGGACGGGATCAGGGGCGTCCCCTGCTCCCGGGGCGCATGAGCGTCCCCGTCAGTGGGCGGACATCACATGTTTGATCCGGGTGTAGTCCTCCAGCGCGTACGCCGAGAGATCCTTGCCGTATCCGGAGTGCTTGAAGCCGCCGTGCGGCATCTCCGCCACCACCGGGATATGGGCGTTGATCCACACGCAGCCCGTCTCCAGCCCCGAGGCGAACCGCAGGGCCCTGGAGTGGTCGCGGGTCCACACGCTGGCGGCCAGGCCCTGGCGTACGTCGTTGGCCAGGGCCAGGGCCTCGTCCTCCGAGGCGAACTCCTGCACGGTGACGACCGGGCCGAACACCTCCTCCTGGACGATCTCGTCCCGCTGGCGCACATCCGCGACGACGGTGGGCGGGTAGAAGAAGCCCTCCCTGCCCTCGACCCGCCGCCCGCCGGTGATCACCCGCGCCCACGGCGGGAGGCGGTCCACGAATCCGGCGACCCGGTCGAGGTGCCCGGCGCTGATGAGCGGGCCGAGATCGGCGTCCTCACCGGGTCCGCCGACCCGGAGCGACGCGGCCTTCGAGGCCAGCGCCTCGGTCAGCTCCGCGCGGATCCGGCGGTCGGCGAGCACCCTGGCCGCCGCGATGCAGTCCTGGCCCGCGTTGAAGTACCCGGCCGCCACGATGTCCGAGGCGGCCCGCTCCACATCCGCGTCATGGCAGACCACGACCGGCGCGTTGCCCCCCAGTTCCAGGTGCAGGCGCTTGAGATCGTCGCTCGCCGACCGCGCCACCTCCCGGCCGCCGCGCGTGCTGCCGGTGAAGGAGACCAGGGCGACGGCGGGGTGCCGGACCAGCTCCCGGCCGGTGTCACGGTCCCCGCAGACCACGTTGAGGGCCCCGGGGGGCAGGAAGGGGGCCGCGATCTCCGCCAGCAGCAGCGTGCTGAGCGGGGTCTGCTCGGCGGGCTTGAGAACCACCGTGTTGCCGGCCGCGAGCGCCGGCGCGATCTTCCAGACCGCCATCATGAACGGATAGTTCCACGGCGTGATCTGCGCGCACACCCCCACCGGCTCCCGGCGGATCACGGAGGTGTGGCCGGGCAGGTACTCACCGGCCGCGACGCCCGCCGGCACCCGGGCCGCGCCCGCGAAGAACCGCAGCTGGTCGATGGACGGAGCCAGTTCCTCCTCGGCCATCGCCCGGGGCGGCTTGCCCGTGTTCAGGCACTCCAGCGCCACGATTTCGCCGGCGCGCTCCTCCAGGGCGTCGGCGATGCGCAGCAGCGCGCGACCCCGGTCGCCCGGGGTGGTCAGGCGCCAGGTCTCCAGAGCGCGCCCGGCCGCCCGGCACGCCCGCTCGACGTCCTCGGCCCCCGACACCGGAGCCTCGCCGAAGCTCTTCCCGGTGCTCGGGTCGACGAGGTCCGCGACCCGGCCGTCGGCGGGCGGGACGCGGGTCCCCCCGATGAGGTTCTCCCGTCGCGCCGCGGCTTCCGCCTCACTCATCTCTCTCCCCTCCCGTGGTTGTCCTGGGTGGTGCCCCGTGCGGCCGGGGGCCGCACGGCCGCCTCGCCGGCCCTCCCCGGTGGAAGGAGCCGCCTCCGGTTTGCGGGAGCAAGCGGCCTCGCGGTTCTCGCGTACCGGCGGATTCCGGCCGGACGGCCCGGTGCGGCACATCCGGGAACCGCGTTTCCGTCATCCGTCGTGACGGAGGAATATCGTGGCTCTCGAAAGACATCTGCAGGCTTCCGCGTGTCATTTACCGCCGGACTCGGCGGGACCGCGGAGCGCTCCCGGGAATGCGGGCCGTACTGCTTCTCCCTTCAGGTCGATGCCACAGGCAACTTCCTTCCGGTGTACTCCTCCTCGCCACTCGCCCGGATATTCTCCGTCGTCCCGCCGCCGGGATAACGAGCAGTTTCACTGCATGGAACACCGACGTCGGCGCGGTTCTTCTGCTCCCCGCCCTGTTCCGCGCAACGAAACTCCTCGTGGACATCGCATCCGGGAGGAAATACGTTCGGCCGCGTTCCCCTCACACCGCTTGTTTCCGGTGTCACTCGGCCGGGAGAAGGGACAGGTGCCATGTCCGGTGCGAGCACGGTCGGCGGCACTCCGCCCCCCGGACGGCCCGGCGCCACGGAGCCGGCCGGGCGGCTGGAGGCGGCGATCAGGCGGCGCTTCGCGGGCCGCCGCTGTGTGGTGTTCAGCACCGCGGCCTCCCATATCGCCCCGGTGATCGCGGCCCTGACCGAGGCGGGGGCCGACGGCGTGTTCGCCGCCACCGCCGACCGGGCGGCCGACGGCGTGTTCGGCCCCGGAGTGACCCCGCACCGCGTACCGGTCACCGCCGCCACCCGGGACGGGCTGGCGGCGTCCTTCACCCGGGCGCTCGCCGAACCGTCCCCCGGGCTGCTCGCGGCACTCGACCGCTTCGACCCCGACCGGCGCGCACTCGTCCTCGACACCCGGGACCTGCCGGGGGAGCGGCTGGCCGGCCGGCCGCGCTACGGCCGCCGGCGCGCCACCTGGGCCGCCGCCGAGGACAAGACCCGGGTGGAACGGGTCTGGCGGGCGGCCGGGATCCCGTGCCCGCCCTCCCTGGTCCTGCCGCCCCGGGCGGATGTGCTGCTGCCCGCGGCCGCCCGGCTCGACGCGGGCGGGGGCACGGTGTGGGCGGCCGACACCCGGAGCGGAATCCATACGGCGGCCGAGGGCACACGGTGGGTCCGCGGCGAGGCCGACGGCCGGCGGAACCTGCCCTTCTTCGCCGAACGCTGCTCCCGGGTCCGGGTCATGCCCTTCGTCGAAGGGCTGCCGTGCTCGGTCCACGGCCTGGTGATGACGCGGGGAACCGTCGTCCTGCGCCCGCTGGAACTGGTCGTCCTGCGGGACGCGGACCACCGCTTCGTCTTCGCCGGCACCTCCACCCACTGGGACCCACCCCCCGGGGCGGCCCGGCACATCAGGGAGACGGCCCGCGCGGTGGGCGAGGGCCTGCGGCGCGTGTGCCGCTACCGCGGCGGCTTCACCCTCGACGGCGTACTGTCCCCCGAGGGGTTCGTACCGACCGAGGTCAACGCGCGCCTCGGCTCGGGGCTCAATCTCGGCACCAGCCGGCCCGATCTGCCGCTGGACCTGCTCAACCGCCTGATACGGGAGGGCGACGACGCCTCGCTCGCACCGCGGGAGCTGGAGTCCGAGATGCTGGACGCCCTCGACACCGTACGCGGCGCGAACGTGAAGATCCTCCTGGCGCAACACCCCCCGCACTACGGCTCCGTCGCCCTGCTGTGGAGCGACGGCCGATGGCGGCGGTGCGCCGGGGACCGGCCCGCCACGGCCGTGCTGTCCACCGAACGCTCCGGCATCGGGGACGTCATGCGCCTGCGCCTCGCCCCGGACGCCCTGCGCGGCCACCCCGTCTCGGACCGGGCCGTCGCCGCCTTCCGGCTCGGCCGGGACGCCCTGGGCGTACCCGTACCGGAACTCACGGCGCCGCACTGGTGACCGGGCCCTCGCGCCGAGCACACCCCCTCAGTCCACCCCAGCAGCGACGGGAGCCCGCCATGCACACGCGGTCGGATGCCGGGCCACTCACGCCGGAGCCCTCACCGGTGCCCGGACTGCGCCACCGGTTCCCGGGCGCGCGCGGCCCCTGGGCACGGCTGGACGGGGCCGCCGGCTCCCAGGCCCTCGACCAGGTGATCCGGGCCGTCTCCGACTATCTCTCCAGCGGGACGAACGCCAACACCGAGGGCTTCTTCGAGGCGAGCGTCTCGACCGACGCGCTCGTCGCCAGGACCCGGGGACTGCTCGGCGCCCTGCTGGGGGCCGATCCCTCGGGATTCGTCTTCGGCGCCAACATGACCTCGCTGGCCGCCGCCTTCGCCCGGTCCCTCGCCCGGCAGCTCGGGGAGGGAGCCGAGATCGTGTGCACCCGGCTCGACCACGACGCCAACGTGGCCCCGTGGCTGGCGATCGCGCGGGAGACCGGCGCCCGTGTGGTGTTCGCCGACTTCGACCCGGCCTCGGGACGCCTCCCGGCGGCGAACGTCACCGCCCTGCTGAACAGCCGTACGCGCCTGGTGGCGTTCACGGGAGCCTCCAACGCCCTGGGCACCATCCCCGACGTCGCCGCGATCACCGCCGCGGCACACCGGGCGGGTGCCCTGGCGCTGGTGGACGCCGTGCACCTGGTGCCCCACCGCCCCGTGGACATCGGTGCGCTGGGCTGCGACGTCGTGTTCACCTCGGCGCACAAGTGGTACGGGCCGCACGCGGGAATCCTCTGGGCGCGGCCCGAACTACTGGCCGAACTGTATCCGTACCAGGTCCGCCCGGCGTCCGACGAGGTTCCCCACCGATGGCAGACCGGAACACTGCCGCTGGAGTCGATCGCCGGGGTCGCGGCGGCGGCCGAGTTTCTGCTGGAGACCGGTATGCGGTGTCTGGAGGAGCGGGAGCAGGCCCTCTTCGCGCCTCTGCTGGAGGGGCTCACCGGGATGCCCCACATCACCGTGCACGGTCCGCGGGATCTCACCGACCGCACCCCGACCGTCTCCTTCAGCGTGGCGGGCCGCCATCCGGACACGGTCGCCAGGGAGCTGGCGGCCCGGCAGATCGCGGTGTGGAGCGGCAGCTTCTACGCCCATGAGGCCATGGCGGCCCTCGGACTCGACAGCACGGGAGGAGCCGTCCGGGCCGGCATCTCCTGCTACACGGAGCCCGACGACGTCCAACGCCTGCTGAGCGCCGTGTCCGCCCTGCGCTGAGCCGCCCGGCCCCCGCACCGCCCGCCCCGAACCCGGCGCCCGCCACCGCGCCCGCCCCAGAAGCCGGAAAAGGTGACCACGATGCTGATGACCCTGCGGCTGGAACCACAGGAAAGGGAGACGGTCACCGGCCTGCTGACCGACATCCAGGAGACCTACACCGCACCGGACGCCCCGGCGTTCCTCGGTGACGCCGCCCTGATCGCCCACGATCTCCCGCGCCGGCTGCGCGCCGCCCTGCACACCTTCCGGAGTCCGGAGCCGACCGCCCCGCGGGCCCCGCGAACCCGTGCCGCGGTCCTGCTCGTCGCCGGGAACGACGTCGACGAAGAGGGCATCGGCCCCACTCCGCCCCACTGGCGGGACACGAGCCCGACCGGCGCGGCACGGCGCGCCGAGTTCCTGCTCGTGCTGTACGGCTCGCTGCTCGGGGAGGTCTACGGCTGGGCCACCCAGCAGGACGGCCGGCTGGTGCACGACATCCTGCCCATCGCCGGCCAGGAGGACGCCCAGCTCGGCTCCGGCAGCCGGGCGCCGCTGATGTGGCACACCGAGGAGGCGTTCCATCCCCACCGCGCCGACTACGTGGGACTGCTCTGCATGCGCAACCCCGACCGGGTGGGCACCACCGTGGGCGCCGTCGACCCGGCCGAACTCACCGCGGGCGACATCGAATGCGGCTTCGAACCCCGCTTCTACATCAGGCCCGACACCTCCCATCTGCCCGAGCAGAACAGGCCCTCGGCGGGGGACCGGGCGCGGTCCTTCGACCGTATCCGGCGGATGGACAGCGCGCCGGAGCCGATCCCCATCCTGTTCGGCGACCCGGCGGACCCCTTCCTGCGCATCGACCCCGCGTACATGTACACCGCTCCGGGCGACGACCGGGCGGGGGACACCCTGGAACGCGTGATGTCCTCCATCGAGAAGAGCCTGCTGGACGTGCGGCTGGAGCCGGGCACCTGCTGCTTCATCGACAACTACCGGGCGGTGCACGGGCGTGCCCGCTTCCAGGCGCGCTACGACGGCACCGACCGCTGGCTGAAGCGGGTGAGCGTCACCCGTGATCTGCGCAGGTCGGCGGGTGAGCGCGCCGGCCCGGGCGGACGGCTGATCGCCTGACTCCCGAGCCGTCGGTCACCCGGCCCCCGAGCCGTCGGTCACCCGGCCCCCGATGCGCCGGGACGGGCCGACGGCGCGCCACCCCGCGCCGAAGCCGGTGAGGCACGGGCCCACGGCGTGCCCCGCCCCGGCCGCACCCCCACCTTCACCCGTTCGCGCGGCGGTTTCGCCGGTGGCGCAACGCGGGAGGGCTGCCCGCCGGGCCGATCCCTCCTACGCTGAGGCGGTGAGCAGCCATGTGCCGAACCGCCTCCGTGTCCTTCGCCCGCACCCGGCCGAGGCGGTGCGCGACGCGCCGCGGACCGGCGGCGGTCCACGGCCCGCCGCGCCGGAGGCGGGGTTCCCCGCGCCCGGGCCGCCGGCCGGCGAACCCCTGTGGAGACATGTCGTCGGCGGTGTACTGCGGCGCGAACGGCTCGCCCAGGAGCGGACACTCAAGGACGTCGCGGACGAGGCCCGGATCTCGATGCCCTATCTCTCCGAGATCGAGCGGGGCCTCAAGGAGGCGTCGTCCGAGGTCCTCGCGGCCGCCGCCCGCGCGCTCGGGCTGCGGCTGGCCGACCTCCTCACCCTCGCCCAGGACGATCTGTCCCGGGCCGCCGCGCGCCGGACCGTCCGGACCGGGGGCGAGCTGATCCGCGGAGGCCGGTCCGGGTTCCTCCCGCCGACCGCCGGCGCCAGGGAACCGGGATCCGGCCGGCACCGCGGAGAGGTCCTCCTCGCGGCGTGACCGGGCCGCCCCGGGGCCCGCGGGCCCCGGCAAGATCCATCAGAAGCGCCTAACGGCCCCGCTCGGTCAGCACCTCGTCCACGAGTCCGTACGCCACCGCCTCGCGCGCGGTGAACACCCTGTCCCGGTCCATGTCCGCCCGCAGCGTCCCGACGTCGTGGGAGGTGTGCCGGGACAGCACCTCCTCGACCTGGGAACGGATCCGGAGCATCTCCTTGGCCTCCAGACTGAGATCCGAGACCGTCCCCTGCCGGCCGCGGTTCGCGGGCTGCCCCAGCAGCACCCGTGAGTGCTCCAGGACGAACCGCCGTCCCGGGGCGCCGCCCGCCAGCAGTACGGCGGCGGTCGAGGCCGCCTGGCCCACGCAGAATGTCGAGACGGGCGCGCGGATGAAGCTCATCGTGTCGTAGATCGCCATCAGCGAGGTGAAGGAGCCGCCCGGGGAGTTGATGTAGATCGCCAGCTCCGTGTCCGGGCCGGCGGACTCCAGATGGAGCAGCTGCGCGATGACGACATTGGCGACGCCGTCGTCGATCTCGGTGCCGACGAAGATGATCCGCTCGGAGAGCAGACTGCTGTAGATGTCGAACGCCCGCTCGCCGCGCGGGCTGCGGTCGACGACCGTGGGAATCGTGTACTGGCTCATGTCACAGCCCCGCCCTGCGCCGGGTGCCCGACACCGGCCGGACGTCGTCGAACGAGGTCACGACATGGTCGACCATGCCGTACTCCCGTGCCTGCGCGGCCGTGAACCAGCGGTCGCGGTCGCTGTCCCGGGAGATCGTCTCCTCGCTGTGGCCGGTGTGTTCGGCGGTGATCCGCTCGACGGCCTTCTTGGTGAATTCGAGGTTTTCGGCCTGGATGGCGATATCGGCGGCGGTCCCGCCGATGCCCGCCGACGGCTGGTGCATCATGATCCGCGCGTTCGGCAGGGCGTAACGCTTTCCCGCCGTCCCGACGGTGAGCAGGAACTGCCCCATGCTGCCCGCGAATCCCATGGCGAGGGTCGACACGTCGTTGGGGATCAGCCGCATGGTGTCGTAGATCGCCAGCCCCGCCGTGACCGACCCGCCGGGGCTGTTGATGTAGAGGCTGATGTCGCTCTTCGGCTCCTCGGCGGAGAGCAGCAGGAGTTGGGCGCAGACCCGGTTCGCGGAGACCTCGTCCACCTGGGTGCCGAGGACGATGATCCGCTGGAGCAGCAGACGCGAGGCCAGGTGGTCGTCGAAAGGCGTCGGGGCCGTGTCGCCCTCGGCGGCCCGTGGCGCGAAGCCGGGCTCCGGACCGGCGGACGGCCCCCGCGCGGTGCTCGTGGTGATGGCGGTGACGGACATGGGCGCCTCCTGTCGGGACGCGGCGCCGGTCGCCGCGCTCCACCCCACCTTCGGCGCGCGCCGCGTGCCGCGTCAGCGTTCTCGGCCCGTGGCAGATCTGCTGAGGGCGAAGCCGTCGGTCGGCTTGCCGGAGCGCCCTCCCGCGCGTGTGCGCCTGCGCGGCGGGGGCGAGTTCCCGTGCGAGGCGGCCGGTGACGGTCGTGACCTGCTCGCCGTTGCCGAAGACGAGCCACCAGGTGTCCTCACGGGCCCGCCTTGGAGTGCCGCAGCGGATCCGTGCTCCGTCCGCTGTGCGGGGACGGCGGTGAGCCCGCCCGGGCCCGGCAGCGGGGTCCTGGACCGGGAGGCGGGGCTGCGGCCGGTGAGGAAGCAGCCTCCGCACTGGGTTCCGCCGAGGGCCTCCGCACCACCCCCCTGCCGGGACTGCGGTTGCCCCGAAGGGCGTCCCGCAGGTGTTCTACGAGCCGTCCGTGTTCCTCCGCCCGGCACCGGGATCCGGGAACCGACCCTGCGTGGCGCACCGCGCCCGGACGAGGGGCCGCTCGTCCGGCGGCCCCACCGTACGTGGCCGTCTCCTCGACCTGTCCGGGCGCCGGCCGGAGGAAGGCACCGTACCGGTGGGGCCCCGGGAAGCCTGTGCGGTGGTTCGCCGCGGAGTCGGTCGTCAGACGATGGCCTCGTGGACGTAACACCAGCGCCAGTCCTCTCCCGGCTCGAAGGACTGCGCGATGGGGTGTCCGGAGTCGCCGGCGTGGCCGCGGGCGTGCTTGAGCGGCGAGGAGTCGCAGCAGCCCACGTGGCCGCAGGTCAGGCACAGTCTCAGATGCACCCAGGGCGAGTTCAGCCGCAGGCACTCCTCGCAGCCGTCGGGGGTACGCGGTGTCACGGGCCGCACCATCGACAGATGCGGGTCGGGTTCCATGCTCATGGTGTCCTCTTCCGGTTGGCCGCGGGCGGGTCCCCGGCGGATCCCGGTGCCTCTCGTCGCCGGCCGGCGACGGCCCGCTCCGCCCAGGGGTGCGGTTCGGCCGCCGGGGCCGCGCCCGCGGTACGGGCGGTCTCCTCGCCGTGGTCCACCACGACGAGCGTCGGCACGGCCGTCCCCCGGAATCGCCGGACGAGCCCCGGGTGACCGGCCGACGTCGACCTTGACACGTTTCATTCTCCCCGCGATCTCACGGGCGCGCTGTTCCCGTACGCGGCCGACCCGGCGGCAGGGCCCGCACCGGATGGCCCACAGGCCGACCGCGGGTTCACCGCCCTCCCACGCGACGATCACCGAGTCGGTGGTGCCTCCATCGATTCCGACTGCCCTGCCCATGAGGAACTCCTTCGTCCGCTGCCGCCGACCGCGGCTCGCGGATACGCCTGCGCGGAATGCCGGCCCGGATCGGACGGGACGGCCGCACGCCCGCCGCCGCGCGCCCGTGCGGACCGGTGGCGGGGCCCGCCCTCGTACTCCCGTGGGACCGGGGTGGACTCACGGTCCCGTCACTGGACTGTGGTACGGGACGGAGCACCGGCGCCTGCCCCCGGCAGGCCCACCCGCGCGACCCCGCTTCGCCCTGCGGGCACGGAGGACCGGTGCCCGGTGCGATGGACTACGACGACGCCCAGGCACCGCGCTGGTGCTCACCCTCACCCGGTACGTCGACAACGGCGGCAAGCACGACGAGACGGCCCGCGCCCTCGCCGTCCACCGCAGCACCCTGCGCCACCGGCGGCAGCGCATCCGCAAGGCGGGCGACCGGGAGCCGGGCGACGTGGACAGCCGTCTCGATCTCCAGGCGGCGACCCGGACCTGGAGGGTCAGCGGTTTCGGTCACCACTGAACGGAACGTTTCCAGCCAAAGCCCTCCCGTGTGGCCGAATTGAGTGCCATGCTGAGCGGGCGGTGCTCCTCCGTCTCTCCCCCGTGGCGGGGGAGCACCCTTCCCGCCCCCTTGCCGCTCGCCGCCGCCGGGGGTGGGCCGTCGCCGACCCTCCCGGCTCCCCACGGGAGGGCCGACGCCCGTGCCGCGGACCGGCCGGTACGGCCATCGGAGCCGCGGGCGTTCACCATGAACCGCCGGCCCCGACCGGAGGGCACTGGCGTGCCGGGCACGGCGACCCGGCTCACCGGTGGCGAGGCCCATGTGCCCCCGGTGGGGCCGACGCTCCTGCCGGCGGTCGCACCCGGACCGGTAACCCTTCACCCTGCGGTGCCGTCACCGCCCGGAACGCCGACACGGTCGCCGGACCCGGCGACCGGCCTGTCAGCGGCGGCCGCCCGATCCGGGTAACGCCCGATCCGCATCCCCGCCGGGGCACACGCACCCTCGCCCTCGGCGGACGGCATCCGGTGATCGCGTTCCACGCGTCCGAGCCGTGGACGAGCGGCGCCCCCGTCCTGTCCCGGGCGGCGGACGGTGAGCCGGCCACGGAGTCGGCGCACCGGGCGGGAAGCCGTCGGCGGGCATCGCGTGACGGCCGTGACCGCGGCCCCGGGCACCCGGGCGGCCCGACGCCCGGCAGGCGCAGGGCGTGGTACCGCCACGTCGCGACCACCCGTGGGGCGTGGCCCCGTGCGCCAGGGTCCCGGCGTGCGGCACGCCCCGCCGCCCGGTCCGCCGAAGGGCTCCGCACGGCCGTCATCGGCACAACTCCTCCCGTATGCCGACGAGTTGACGATTCCTGTCCGTCCGGCGAGGCAACCGACGGACAGCGGACTCCGTCCTCCCGGGAGCGGGGCCGACGGGGTTCCCGGGGCGCCCGTGCACGAACGACGACAGGAGGACCACCTTGTTCCGTGTTTCGCGCATGGTGACCGCCGCCGCGGCGGTACTCGCGCTGGCCGTGGGGATGCCGGGGGCGGCGCACGCGCAGCCGTCGCCCGATCCCCGGCCGTCCCCACCGGACCACCGTTCGTCCACGGGGGTGACGGACCACGACGGCCGCCTCCCCGAGGGCTGGCGGCTCACCGGCACCGGCGCCGGGCGGCAACTCGTCTGGACCTCGGCCGACCGGGTGCCCGTCGGTGACGCCCGCGTCGAGTTCCACAGCGGGGACCGGCTCCTCGGGCGGCCGGTGCCCGGGCAGGACGGCCGTACCTTCCGGCTGACGCTCGACGGAGCCGGCATCGGTCCGGCGGACGAGCTCAAGGTGCTCGCCGCAGGCCGCCGTCTCGACGCAGCCGGGACCGCCCGGACCCCAGAAGCCCGGCGGCCCGCCGCGCCGGTACCGCCCGCGGCGGCGCTCCCGGCGAACCCGGTCGACCCCGGAGTCCCCGGCAGGCACCGTACGGTCAGCGGGGAGTACGACCTCGCGCCGGTACGGCTGCCCGGCTTCCCCGCCCCGGTGGAGATGCGGGCCGTGGTGGTGGCGCCGGCGGATGCCCGGGGGGCCCGGCCGGTGGCGCTCTTCCTGCACGGCCGCCACTCCACCTGCTTCAACGACCGGGGCGACACGACAGGGCGGTGGCCCTGCGGGGCCGGAATGCGTCCGGTGCCGAGCCATCGGGGCTATCTGCACGACCAGAAACTGCTGGCCTCCCAGGGCTATGTGACGGTGTCCGTCTCGGCCAACGGCATCAACGGGCAGGACTACAGGGCGGACGACGGCGGCGCCCAGGCCCGCTCGTCCCTGATACGCCGGCACCTCGCCCACTGGGCGAGGTGGGCCACCGACCGGGACAGCGCACCGGCCGCCGTACGCAAGGCTCCGCGGCCGGATCTGTCCCGGGTGCTCCTGGTCGGCCACTCCCGGGGCGGGGAGGGCGCCAACCGGGCCGTCCTCGACAGCCTCAGCAGACCGCCCGCCGCCGAGGACGGCTACCAGGGGCCGGTGCGCTGGAACATCCGCGGCACCGTTCTGACCGGCCCCACGATCTTCGGTCACAACCCGGCCCCCGATGTGCCGTCCATGACCATCCTGCCGGGCTGCGACGGTGATGTGTCCGACCTCCAGGGCCAGATCTACGCCGACGGCACCCGCGGCGTCAGCCGCGGCACCGCCCTGCACAGCTCGGTGTACATGGTCGGCGCCAACCACAACTTCTTCAACAGCGAGTGGACACCGGGTCAGGCCGAGGCACCGGCCGAAGACGACTTCTGGACGGACGAGTCGCCGGACCGGGTGTGCTCACCGGGTACGAGGACGCGGCTGACCGCCACTCAGCAGCAGGCCGCGGGCTCCACCTACATCGCCGCGGCCGCCCGTCTGTTCATCGCGGGCGACGACCGGGTGCGCCCGCTGCTGGACGGTTCGGACCGCCGCGCTCCGTCGGCCGGCCCCGCGCGGGTGCTGACCCACGCCGTGGGCGGCAACCGCACCGCCGCGTTCCTTCCGGACAGCCTCCCCGCCGTGACCGGCGGCAGGCTGTGCACACAGGTGGATCACCGGCCGGCCGCCGCCTGCCTGCCCACCGAGGCGTGGCGGACGCTGTCGCCGCACTTCGTCTCCTGGGGGGTGTCGCCGGAGCCGGGCCGCCACGCCGTCGCGATGAAGTGGTCCACGGCGGGTGCCGCCGCCCGGGTGAGCCCCGCGCGTCCGGTCTCGCTGGCGGGCGCCGAGGCGCTGGCCCTGCGGGTGATCGTGCCGCCCAACACCAGCGGCACCCGGCTGGACATCACCCTCACCGACACCTCGGGCCGCCGGGCGCGTCTCGGCCGCGCCCTTGTCGACGGTCTGCCGGGTACCGATCGGACCACCTCGCACTGGGCGCGCGAGATCCGCGTGCCCCTGTCCGCCGCCGTCCGCGCGGGGCTGGACCTGAAGAAGATCAAGACCCTGGAGCTGACCCCGCGTACCGCGTCCGGGCAGGCCTGGCTGATGGACGCGTGGGGGTGGCGCCCCGGCACCCCGGCCGCGCGCCCGGCCGCCCTGCCGCGCATCGACATCGGCGGCCTGACGGTGAAGGAAGGCGACTCGGGGGTCCGCACCTACCGGGTGCCGGTACGGATCTCCGGGAAGGGCGGCGCCCAGGTCCGGCTGTTCCTCTTCGACCCGAGGACGGGCGAGGCCAGGCCCCGCCTGGTGACGCTGCGTCCGGGGGCCCACACCGTCGACCTTCCGGTGACCGTGCGGGGCAACACCCGCTACGACCAGGACCTCGGGCACTACGTGCTCGTCAAATCGGTCCGGGGCGCGCTCGTCGGCTCGTATCAGGGCGGGGTGCTGGTGGAGAACGACGACCCGATGCCCACGGCCGTCGTGACGCCCGTCGCGGGGAACGTCACCGAGGGACACGCCCTGACCTGGCGGGTGACGCTGTCCGCGATCGCCGACTCCCCCGTCGCGCCCGTCGGGTTCTCCGTCCTTCCGGCCGCCGGCGGCGCCGAGCTGTCCACGCTGGACGTCGACGCGCGGTGGCTTGAGTACAACCTGGGGGCGTCGCCGACCCCGGAACGGCCGCTGTCACAGCTGGACGACCCGTATCTGTGGGCCGAGGTGCCCGCGGGCCGGCCGAGCGTCGATGTGACCGTGCCGACCGTCCGGGACACCGTGAGCGAGCCGGAGGAGTCGATACGGCTGCAAGTGATCGAGCACGGCGACGGTACCGGGGAGCCGCGGCCGGGAAAGGTGTTCACCGGCAGGGTGCGGGACGTGTCGTAGAACAGGGATGCGGTGGTGTCCCGGGGCCGCGGGCAAGCGGCCCCGGGACACCGGCGGTTCACGGCCGCGCGCACCGGACCGCCGGTGTACCCCGGTGGCGGGGCGGCCGTACGGATTCCGGCAGTGCCGCGGCTGCGGACCCGGCCACCGGCCCCGCACGGTGCGGGAGGCGCGTGCGCGCAGGGCGTACGCCCGCCGCCTCGATGGGCCGGTCGCACGTGCCCATGTCCGCCCGGACCCGTACGCCCGACCGCGTGTCCGGGGGCGCACCCGGGCCGTACGCACACAGGGAAGCACCGGGCCGCCGCCGGTGTCGGGGACCACGGCGGCGGCCCGGTCCCGTTCCTCAGGAGCGGCTGTCGGTCGGTGCCCGCTCCGGCAGCGCGAGCTGCAGACGCTCGGCGATGTCCTGCGCCTCGCGCAGGACCGTGTCCTGAGCCGGGGTGAGCGGGTGCTGCGGCGAGTTGGCCCAGGTCACGTCGAAGGGGTCCCCGACACCGGTGTCGTGACCCGACAGGGCCTCCAGGACGGCGAGGCCGCAGAACGGCGTGTACACGGGGGAGTAGCCGCCCTCGTGCGACATGACCAGCCGTCCGGAGCAGATCTCCCGGGCCGCCTGGACGAGTTGCTCGGTCATGGAGCGGTATCCGGCCGAGGTGACGGTCATCCGGCCGAGGGGGTCGGCCGCGCTGGCGTCGAAACCGCTGGCGACCATGATGAGTTCGGGGGCGAAGCGGTGGAGGGCGGGGACGACCACGCGCCGGACGGCTTCGGTGTAGGCGTCGTTGCCGCAGCCCGCGGGCAGGGGGATGTTGAGCGCGGTACCGGCCTTGCCGTGGTCGTCCATCGCGCCCGTGTCCTGGGGGAACAGCCGTTCCTGGTGGATCGAGACCGTCAGGACGTCGGCGTCGTCGTCGAAGACCGACTGGGTGCCGTTGCCGTGGTGCACGTCGTAGTCGACGACCGCCACCCGCCGGATCCCGTGGTGGGCGCGGGCCCATTCGACGGCGATGGAGATGTTCGAGAACAGGCAGTAGCCCATGCCGTGGTCACGGACGGCGTGGTGGCCCGGCGGGCGTACCAGGGCGTACGCGTTCTCGGCCCGGCCGGTGAGGACGGCCTCCGTCGCGGCGATGGTGCCGCCCGCGGACAGGAGCGCGATCTCGTACGCCCCCGCCCCGAACGGCGACATACCGTCGCCCGCGTCGCCCCCGCCGGAGGCGCTGGCGGTCTTGATCCGATCCAGGTACGCGGGGGTGTGGACCCGCAGGACGTCGGCCTCGGTCGCGGGGCGCGCGGGGACGCGGACCAGGTGGTCCAGCATTCCGGAGACCTCGACCAGACCCGCGAACCGGGTCTTGCTCTCCGGGCTCTCGAAGTTGGCGAAGGGCTGGAGAGGGCCGCCCGCGGGCAGCAGCCCGGCGCCGGTGCCGGTGTCGTGCCATGCGTACTGCTCGTGCCATACATAACCGGTGGACATGGTGTTTCTCCTGGTGGGGTGCGGGCCGGCGCGCGGGGGCGCCGAGCCGGGACCGGGTACGGGGGCGGGGAACGGCGCGCCGGGTTCGGCGGGGCCGCCCTCGCCGGTGTCAGGGCGCGGTCGGGACGGGCTTCGGGACGGACGTCTCCCCGGGGCCCTCCGCCCGGCCCAGGTCGGTGAAGAGCGCGTCGACGCGCGCCCGTTCGGCGGCGGAGTGCGGCAGCAGGACCGCGGCGACGGCGTACACGGCGGTGTTGACGATCAGCGCCGCCATGCCCGAGGTCATCCCTCCGAGCCAGGGCACGGACGTCGGGTACTGGAGCTGGAGCACGGCGGCCACGGCGATTCCGCTCACCATGCCCCCGAGCGCGCCGATCGCGTTGCCCTTGCGCCAGAAGATCCCGAAGAACAGGGTCGGCGCGAGCTGGACGACGCCCTGGAACGACAGGATCGCCAGATCGGCGACGCCCGTGGTGCTCTTGACCGAGGTGGCGGCCACGACCGCGGCGAGGATCGTCACCACCGCCACGGTCAGCTTGGCCGTACGGCTCTCCTTGGGCTCTCCGTCGTCCCCGGGACCGATCTCCCGGCCGGCCGCCGGAAGGATGTCGTGGGTCATCTGGATACCGGTCGCCTGGAGGTTCGCGTCGACGTTCCCCATCGTCGCCGCCAGCACCACGACTCCGGCGAGTGCGACCACCAGGGTGCCCCCGGCTCCCGCGACGACGAACCACACCGTCGCCGGGGCGGCGCCGACGCCCGGCACGGAGGCCCCGAGCAGGCCCAGCAGGGTCAGCGCGGACGCGAAGACGAACAGGATGGGGGCGGCCTGGACGGCCGACTTCTTGATCGTCCCGGCGCTCCTGGCGGTGAAGAGCCGTACGAACATGTCCGGCCAGCACCAGCCGCCGAGCGCTCCCGTGACCACCAGCGACATCAGATACAGCGGGCCCACGGCGCTACCCGGGCCGGGGATGAGGAAGTGCGCGTCCGGTACCGCGCCGAGACCGTGGCCGTTGGACACGAGCCAGACGAGCAGGCCGAGGATCAGGAACAGGCCGATGACGTACGCCACGATGGCCTGCACCATGTCGCTGATCACGATGCCGCGCATGCCCATCCGCACGGTCCAGATCTGCCGGGCGGCGAGTACGGCGATGCTGACGAGAATCGCGGCGGTGGCGGAGACCCGCCCGAAGGAGAGATACGAGAACACGAGCCCGAGGGACTGCATCCCCATGACGATCCACGGGAACGCCGATACGGCTCCGATCACGGCGGAGACGACCCGGACGGGGCGGGAGCCGTAGCGCATGCCGAGCAGGTCGGCCTGCGTCTGGAGGTTCCAGGCCCGGCCCCAGTCGTGGACCCGGGTGGCCATGAAGAACATCAGCACGATGATCAGCAGGCTGTAGAGCACCCAGTAGAAGCCCAGGACGCCCGTCTCGGCGGCGAGTCCCGCGAAGGAGACGAACACGGCGCCGGGCATCCAGGTGTTCATGAACGACATCGTCTGGTACCAGGGGCCGAAGGACCGCCCGGCGACCGCGTACTCGGTGAAGCCTCCGCCGACGCGGCGGGAGCGTTCCAGGACGATGATGACCACGGCCAGGAAGACGGCGACGGAGCCGTAACCGATGAGCATGTTCACGGCCGCACCCCCTCGGTCCCGGCGGGCTCACGGGTTCCGGCGCGGTCGACGGCGTACATCACCAGGATGCTCAGGACGACGAAGGCTCCGCCGCCGATCACATAGGTGAGTGCGGCGGCCCGGCTGCCGCCGTTCCCGGCCGCCCAGTACAGCGGCGGGAAACAGGTCACCACGGCGTCGAGGAACAGGAGAGCGCCGAACAGCGCTCTGACGCGCCCCGGCCGGGTGCCGCCGGACGGCGTGAACTGCGCACGGGGTGGGTCGAGTTGATTCATGGCGGGGAGTCCTTCGTTCTCGCACCCCTCGCAGGAGGGCACGGAAAGGCCGCACGGCCGGAGCGGGGCGCACCCGGCGCGGGTGATGCCGGAAGGTTCCGGCAGAGACAAAGTAAAGTTGCCGGAAGGTTCCGGCAAGGGTGTAGGCAGAAGAAATCGGAGGAATTTTGAGCGGAGTCCGGCGCTCGGCGTGTGGTCGGGCCGAGGGCGCGGTGACGACCCGGGGCTCCGTCCGGCCTCCGGTGGGGCGCGTGGCGCCGGTGGCCGGAGGCAGCCCGACCGCAGGTCCGGGCCCCTGGGTGCGGCCGTGGAGAGGGGCCGCGGAGTCTCCCCGGGCCGCCCGGTTGCCCGGCCGCCCGACCGGGGAGGGTGCCCGGATCCGCGCACACGATCGTGTTCCTCCGGGTTCACGCGGCGGCGACGCCCGGGCCTCGATCCGGCGGCCGGGAGTCCGGATCGACCGGCCCCGGACCCGCTGCCCACGGGGTCCCTAGACTCGTACCTGTGAGCCGACCCCCCGTAACCATCATCGACGTCGCCCGCCACGCCGGGGTCTCCAAGACCACGGCGTCGGACGCGCTTTCCGGCACCGGGCGGGTCTCACCGACGACCCGGGCGCGCATCGAGGCCGTCGCGGCCGAACTGGGCTACGTCCCCAACAGCGCGGCCCGTTTTCTGCGCGGCAGCAAGGTGGGATCCGTGGGGCTCCACATCCCGCGCCAGGTCATGGGGATGACGTTCTACATGGAGTTCGCCTTCGCCGCCGTCCGGCAGGCGCAGGAGTACGGAATCGATGTCACGCTGCTGGCTCCCCGGCCCGAGCGGACGCCACAGGTCCGGGCCGACGGTCTGATCATCATCGACCCCCTCCCGGACGACGCGGTCACGGCGAACCTGCTCAAGGCCGGCGTCCCCGTCGTCACCGTGGGCGGGCCCCCGGAGGGGATGCCCGCCCCGGCCGGGGTCGTGCGCGGTGACTACGGCGGCGGGATGCGGGAACTCCTCGACCACATGAAGGCGTCGGGCGCGGCCCGGCCGGCCCTGATCGCGCCGGACGCCGCCTTTCCCTCGGAGTGGGCGACGACGACGAGGACGTCGTACGAGGAGTGGTGCGGCGACCACGGCATCACACCGCTGGTGCGCGGGGTGGCCACCGACGCGACGTCCGTCACCGTCAAGCGGGTCGTACGGGATCTGCTGACCGACGCCCCCGGAATCGACGGCCTGGTCTGCGCTCCCGACGGCATCGCCATGTGCGCCATGACCGCCGCCCAGGCCATGGGGCGGCGCGTCGGGGACGACATACTGCTGGCCTCCTGTGTGGACAGCTCCGCCCTGCGGCTCTACGACCCGCCGGTCACGGCGATCGAACTCGACGCCGAGCACTACGGCGTGGCCTCCGTGAACCTCCTTGTCGGCATCCTGTCGGGCACCGCGAAGCCGCCGATGGCCCGTTCCCATCCGGTGCGTCTGCACATCCGCGCCTCCACCTCGCGGTAGGCGGACGGGGGCACGGAGCCGGCTCGCCGTCGGGCCCTCCGTGACGTCGGGCCGCCGGGGGAGGCCGTGTGACCGCGCTGGCCCCACGGTGTACCCGGGGGCGACGAAGCCGACTCCGGCGGCCGGAGTCGAGGGTGCCCGGATGCGCCCGGTCGGCACGGTGACGACCATCCCCAGCCCCCAGAGCCTCGGCCGACGGACCCGCCGCCCCGGCACACGGCCGAGAGCAGGGCGTGGAGCCCCACCGTGGCCCCGTGCCACGAACAGTGCGAATAGCCCCAGAGGGACGGTGATCACCGGCGAGCCGATCGTCCTCGGGTCTTCCTCCGGCCGCCTGCCGCCCTTCCCCGCCGGGGGATCGGGCGGGACGGCTCCGGGGTGGGCGTCCTGGCGTAACACCCGGCGCGGGACCGGCTTCCCCCGACCCGCCGCGCGGTGTGCGGGAGCTGGTGTGCGAGTCCGCCGCTCGTGGGTGCGGGAGCCGGTCCGGAGAGGGAGTCAGCCGCCCGTGGGTGTGCGGGAGCCGGTCCGGAGAGGGAGTCAGTCGCCCGCCGTCAGGCCGACGAACATCGTCCGGTGCAGGACCTCGACATGACGGCGTGTGATGTCGGCGGCGCCGGCGGGGTCGCCGCGGCGCAGGGCGGCGACCAGTTCCCGGTGCTCGCGGTTGGTGGCGTGCAGGGCCTCCAACGGGTAGGGCAGGTAGTAGCGGTGGAGTTCCCGGAGTACGGCGCCGTACGGCTCGGCGGCGGAGGCGAGGCCGGTCGCACCGGCGACGACCAGGTGGAAGCGCTCGTCACAGCCGTGGAACTCGGCCCAGTCCGGCGCCCGGTCCATCTCCTCCACCAGCCGGTCGAGGAGGGCCAGGGTCCTCTCGTCGGCGTGGGCAGCCGCCAGATGTGCGATACCGCATTCGAGGACGAGCCGGTGGTCGACGAGCCGGTGCACCTCGTCGGCCGCCGAGCGGTACGCGTCCGCCGCCGCGACCGTCCGCCGGGCGGGCCGTTCGGCCACCAGGGTGCCTCCGGTACGGCCCCGCCGGCGTTCCAGGAGGCCGTCCGCGTGCAGGGAGGCGAGCGCGCGCCGGACGGTGATCTCCCCGACGCCGAGCGCCGCGGCGATCCGGTCGTTGGGCGGGAGGCGTTCGCCCGGGGCCAGCAGCCCGAGCTCGACGGCGAGCGCGATACGGGCGCGCACCGTCTCCAGCGCGGAGAGCCGCCGGATGCCGGTGAGCGGCGGCGCGGTCAGCCCGTGGACGAGGGACCCGGCCCCGGCCGTGGGCTCGACGCCGGCCCGGGACATGGGCTCGACGTCGGGATCGGACCCGGATCCGTCGCCCGGCCGGTGCCCGGACTCGGCTCCGCTCCCGGGTGCGGCCCCCGCTTCCGTCTCCGCCCGCCGCCCGGCCCCGGCCGTGCCTTCTGCCGCGAACCCGGGTTCGGACGTCGGCCCGTCCCGCCGCGCAGACCGCCCGGGTTCGCCCCCGGGGAGGGCGCCGTCCGGTCTCTTTCCAGGGGTTCCAGGCATGGGATCACTCTAGCCGCCAAAACATCTCATAGTGAGCACTCTTGTTTATTAGCTCATCTTGCTCTAATTTCGGTGTCCGTCCTGACACATCCCGGCCCGACGGCAGCGCCGCCGCCCTCCGGCCAGTTAGAGCAGGTGACTCCCGTGTCCCGTCCGCTGCCCGTCGCGCTCGTCCAGGCCCCTCCGCGCCCGGCCACGGCACCGCTGTCCGGATTCGCCGAGGAGGTCGAGGAACTGCTCGCCCGGTTCCCGGGGACCGCGCTGGTGGTCTACCCCGAGTTGCATCTGTGCGGGGTCGACGGGCCCCGCGCCTCGGTGGAGGAGCAGCTGCGGGCCGCGGCCGAACCCCTGCACGGGCGCAGGACCGCGGAACTCGCCCGGCTCGCGGGCGACCTCGGCATCTGGCTGGTGCCCGGCAGCGTGTGCGAACGCGGCGAGGGCGGTGAGCTGTACAACACCGCGCTCGCGTTCTCCCCGGAGGGCCGGCTCGCCGCCTCGTACCGCAAGGTCTTCCCGTGGCGGCCCCACGAGCCCTATGTGCCGGGGGACCGGTTCGTCGTCGTCGATCTGCCGGGGACCGGCCGGGTCGGTTTCGCGATCTGCTACGACGCCTGGTTCCCGGAGGTCGCCCGCCATCTGGCCTGGATGGGAGCCGAGGTGATCGTCAATCCGGTCATGACCACCACCGCGGATCGCGCCCAGGAGCTGGTGCTCGCCCGCGCCAACGCCATCGTCAACCAGGTGTTCGTGGTCAGCGTGAACACCGCCGGACCGCTCGGCACCGGACGCAGCCTCGTCGTCGACCCGGAGGGCCGGATCCGCGCCGAGGCACCGGGCCAGGGGCCCGCCGTCCTCACCGACGTCCTGGACCTCGACGACGTCACCCGCGTACGCACCTTCGGCACCGCCGGACTCAACCGCATGTGGGACCAGTTCACCGACACCGACGCCCCGGTCGAACTCCCCCTGTACGGCGGCCGCATCGACCCCCGCCGCTGGCGTCCCGCAGGCCGGCCCGGTCCACGGTGAAGGACGGGGGCCTCTGGCACGAACCGGGTGGTGCGGGGCGGCCCTCAAGGCGCTGACCGTCCGCAGACGCGTATGAGCGTACGATCGGGCGTCATGAGCGACGGGACAGCGTGGGAGATCTCCGGCCCCCGGCATCCGGTGAGCGCGAACGAGATCTCGGCATTCGGGGAATCAGCCGGATTCCCCCTGCCCGAGGCGCTGCGCGCGCTGTACGCCGACGCCGGTCCGGGCACGTACGGCGGGTTCCTCCACATCCTTCCGCCATCGTGGATCCTCACCCATCGCGAACGGGTCGGGCCGCTGCTCGGGGCGGAGGACGAACCGGAGATCGCCGCGACGGCCGACGTCCTGGTCTTCGCGACCACGGACAACGGGGATCTGATCGGATGGCATGCGGAGCAGCGCCCTTTCGAGGACCGGGTCGTACGCCTCGTGGGGTTCGACGAGATCCCGCTGGGTCTTCGCACCGGCGAGTTCCTGCGGGCTCTGGGCAGGGAGGACCTGTTCGGTGTCGGCCGCCTCTCCGGTGGTTATGTTCCTTCGCCCGAAGGCTGAGCGGGCCGCCCGCGCGCGGACGCTCCTCGCCCCGCGAGTGCCTCGCGGCGGATTCCGGTCCCGGGCATGCCCGAACCGCGCGCCCCGAAGCCGTACGACGGGGTTCACAGGTTTCCGGACACCGGGCGGCCGCCGCGCCGTCCTCGGAACGGCCCGAAGGGACACGGCCCTCGCCCGGATGTGCTCATCGTGCCCGGAGGGCTGGTGCCGACTCCCGGAGCCCGCGCGCCGAGGTCCCGCGAGGGCGGTGGGACCTCGGCGGGCATACACCCCGGGGCCGCCGGCGACGGCCCCCCGCTTGCTCTCAGCCCGTGCCCGCGCCGGACGTGACGGCGTCCTCCGGCTCCTCGGCGTCGGCGTTCTCCGGCCAGAACTTCCAGGCGGGAGGTGTCAGGGTGAACGTCGCCCCCGCCTTGAACACCTCCCGCCAGAAGTCCGGGTCGCGCAGGAGCTCGAAGGTGCCGGACTCCCGGAACGTACGACTGGGCGGGACACCCTGGATCCGGGAGCCGACCCTGGTGGCGTAGCCGTCCCCGGCGGCGCTGAGGTCGCCCCGGAGAACGAAGGTGAACGGCCTGGAGGTACCGGCCAGGTTCAGTTCCAGATCGAACGAGACATCGCACTCGGTCTCGTGGTTGTCCAGATGCGCGGTGAACTCCCAGCTTCCGTCGCTGCCGCACACGACCTGCGCCTCCGTGCACACCAGCGGTTCCATCATCCCGCCGGTGGAGATCTGCTGGATCGGCCGGCCCAGGGTCAGGACACGGCGGGTGCCGAACACGATGTCGCCGTCGGGGACCGACACCAGCGCGACCGGCAGATCCGACCAGTCGTGCCAGGGCCCGTCGTACCACCAGGTGGTGGCGAGCCGTCCGTTCCCGTCGACGGCGAAGACCTCCATATGGTCCTCGTTGCGCGACAGCGCGGCCAGGGGCGTCCTTTTCGGGAACCTCCGGGTGCCGAGGTCGTACCAGTCGCTCCACACTCCGTCGTCCCACCAGGCACCCCGAGCCCGCTCGTCCTCGCCGACCGCGAAGATCTCCATGTAGTCCTCGGCCCGTGACAGGGCGGCGACCGGTGTGTTCCGCGGCAGGGTGTGGGTGCCGACGGTGAACGGCCCACGCCACTCGCCGTCCCACCACGCTCCCCACAGCCGGCCGTCGTCGCCGACTCCGTACACCTCCATGTGGTCGTCGTTGCGGGAGAGTGCGGCGAGGGGTGCCTTCTCCGGGAAGACCGTGTCGTTGACCTGGAACCAGTCGTGCCACTCGCCGTCGTACCACCAGGCCGACCAGAGGTGTCCGTCCTCCCAGACGGCCATGACCTCCATGTGGCTCTCGTTGCGCGACAGCGTCGCGAGTGGAGTGCCCTGCGGGAACACCCGGGTCCCCACGGTGAGATCGGCCCACTCGCCGGTCCACCAGGCACCCCGGACCAGCCCGTCGTCGCCGACCCCGTACACCTCCATGTGGTCGTCGTTGCGGGACAGTGTGGCGAGCGGCGCCCTCAGCGGGAACACCTGGCCGCTGACCTGGAACCAGTCGTGCCACTCGCCGTCGTACCACCAGGCCGACCAGAGGTGTCCGTCCTCCCAGACGGCCATGACCTCCATGTGGCTCTCGTTGCGCGACAGCGTCGCCAGCGGAGTGCCCGGCGGAAACCGCTTGGTGCCGACCCGGAACCGCTCGTGCCACTCGCCGTCCCACCACGCGCCCCACACGTATCCGTCCTCACCGACCGTGTAGACCTCCATGTGGTCGTCGGTGCGGGAGACCGTGGCGACCGGAGCCAGCGCCGGGGCCGGAGCCTCCCGTACGAACGGGGCGGGCACCGTGTCCTCGAAGGGCTGCCGGGAGCCCAGGGCGATGGCGATGCGCCGCAGATTCTGCCGGGCCCAGGCCAGCCCCGGCCGGTTGCGCAGCTCGCGGAAGACGGTGATCGACTCCCGGGCGTTGCCGATCGCCTCGTCGAGCCGGTCGGCGTTCTGCAGATACGCCGCGAGCACGACGAGCGCGGGGGCCAGCCCGCTCCGGTTCCCGGTCTCCCGGCTGATCTCCACTCGTTCCCGTGCCGCTTCGACCGCCTCGGGGAAGCGCCCGGCTGCCGCGTGTCGGGAGGCGAGATTCTCCAGTGCCCAGGAGAGGCCGGGTTGGTCGTTGAGTTCGCGGTAGGTCTGTGTGCCTTCTTGTGCGGTGGTGATGGCGTGGGCGAGTTGGTTGTTGTTCTGGAGGTAAGCGGAGAGGGTGATGAGTGCGGAGGCGAGTGTGGGGCGGTTGCCGGTGTCCCGGTTGATGTGGACGCGTTCTTGTGCCGCTTCGACGGCTTGGGGGAAGTGTCCGGCTGCCGCGTGTCGGGAGGCGAGATTCTCCAGTGCCCAGGAGAGACCCGGCCGGTTGTCCAGCTCGCGGTAGATGCCCACGCCCTCCTGCGCGGCGGCCGTCGCCTCGTCGAGCCGGGCCGCGTTCTGGAGGTGCGCCGACAGGATCACCAGCGCCGCGGCGAGCCCCGGCCGGTCACCCGCCTCCCGGCAGACCTGCACGCGCTCCTGCGCCTCTGCCAGAGGGTCCCCGGCCATGTCCGCATCGGAATTCGTCATCTGTCATCTCCTGGAGAGGGGTGGCGATGTCGAGAAGCATGGGAGCCAACGAGCGCGGTGGGCCGGAGGAAACGGATCCCGTGCCCCGCCCGGCCTTCGTGTGCGCTGCCCGGCCCGGTGACTGGGGCGTTGTCCGGTGGGCGCGCGTCTTCGAGGCGCGGGGGACAGCGCCCCGGGCTCACCCGGCACGGCCGCAAGGAAGCCCGGAGCCCCGCACCGGAACACGCCCGGGCCGGCCGTGTCGCCACCCGCCGGCGGGCGCCCCAGGCCCGCCGGGACCGCGGTACGAACCGGGAACGCCGGCGTTACGGCCCAGGGCCGGGGGTGACCCGAGACCGTGGTGTGAGGGAGGCCGCGGCCCGGGCAGCGGGGGAGACCCGCGACCGCTGCCGGGCCCGCACCGGGCCCGGCAGCGTACGGATTCATCCGGCCCGGTGTGTCCAGCCGCGTGCGGCCCGCGAGAGCTCACGGAAGCCGTAGGCGGTCAGCCCGGTGACCTCGTCCACCGTTCCGGTCTCGTCGTCGGCGTAGGCGAGGACGCGGTCGACTCCGCTCAGGGTCAGCCACTGGCGGATCTCGCCGAGCAGCCAGGGGAGCAGCCCGGGGTGCGGTTCCTCGGGCAGCCGGAGATCGGCGAGATCGGCGATGCCACCGGGGCGCGCATGGCGCTCGGGCCGTTCGAGCGTGCTGCCGGTCTCCACGTACGCGACGGGCCGGCCGTCGAGACGCGCGGTGAACCGGGTGCCGAGCTCACCCAGGGTGCGGTGGAGCGTCAGCCCCGGCAGGGGAGCCGGGCCGGGGGAGGGCAGATCGGAGACCGCGGCGATCAGCATGATCTCGGTGTGCCCCGTGTGGACGAAGCCCGCGCGCTCCAGCGCGACCCGCACATGCGGCCACTGCTCGGGGACGCCCGCCAGACCGGGAACGGGCAGCTGTCCGTCGGTCAGCCGGGCCCGTACGTGCCAGCGCGTGAGCTGGGCGAGGCACGCCGACATCAGCAGATCGGCGGCCTGCCCGGGGTGGGCCGCGCCGGGCTCGGGCACCTCGGGGGACGCGTCCTCGGATGTGTCCTCCGAGGGGAAGTGGAGGAACCACGCGATGTGGCCGGTGTCCCGGTAGCTGTCGTCGACGTCCGGGTCGTTGCGATAACGCAGCAGATGGGCCGCGGCCACGATACGCCGCTCGTGCTCGACCACGAAGGTGAGCCGCTCGGCCACCCAGGGGTCGGTCACATACTCCTCCGGGCAGCGCTCAAGGCTGCTGAGGACGGTGTTGACCGAGACACTCGCACCGGGGATGACGGCGGCGGCGTGTGTATTGACGAGGACGGTGAGCTGATCGCGGTCCTCGCGGTGGAAGGGGCGCACCAGAGGAGAAGCAGACATGACAGGGCCTCCGTGAAGGAACGGTGGGAGAGGCCGCCATGCGATGCGGTACGCCGGTCACCCTAGCAGCCGAAAACAGCCGGTGGCGGTCCCTCCGTCGCTAGTGTGTGGCGTCACACGCTCTCGGCCGGTGCCGTCGCCCGGCGGGAGCCCGGGAGTCGTTCCGAGGGGTGGCGTATGAGCGTGCTGAGTCCGGAGGTTCTCGCGCGGGTGGAGGGGGCCAACTTCTGGTTCGTCGGGACCGTGTGCCCCGACGGCGCGCCGCATGTGAGTCCGATGTGGCTCGGCACCGAGGGCGGACTGCTGCTGTTCAACACGGCCGTGGGCCGGGTCAAGGAGCACAATCTGCGCCGGGATTCCCGGCTGTATCTCTCCCACACGGCCGCGGAGGATCCCTATGACCGGGTGCAGATCCGCGGACGTGCCGTGCGTTTCGTGGAGGGGGAGCGGGCGGACCGGGACATCGATCTGCTGGCCCGGAAGTATCTGGGGACCGAGCGCTTCGAGCTGCGGGTTCCCGGAGAGCGCCGGGTGAGTGTGCTGATCGAGCCACTCGCTGCCCGCAGGATCGTGGGGGTCGAGAAGTTCCCGGCCGGCGTACTGCCGCCGGATCCCGGGACAGGCTGAGGCAGCCGGGCCCGGAGGGCCGCTGAGTTGGCGCCGTCCGCCGGTCCGCCCGGCGCCCGGTTCTCGCCGAGGGGGAGCAGGCATCCCGCGGGAGCCGTGACCTGCTTGTCATGAGGGCGCGTGACCACCGGGGCACGCGGGAAACCGTCGTCTCCCACGGCCACCCCACAGGTCCCGCACCACGGACACGGAACCGGGGTTACGGCTGGGTCCGCGCCGCCCCCGGCCGCGCGGCCGGACCCGTGCCTCGGAGGGCTCCCCGTACTCCGCCGCACGGGCGAGGCTTCGGCGGCAAGGGTCCTCGCCGCCGCTCCCTGCGCCCCCGCTCCCTGCGCCCCCGCGCCCGACGCTTCCGGCTCCGGCGGCTGGCGGGCGCCGTTCCCGTCGGCCGGTGCGGGCCCGTGGCGTGGGCCAGGCGAGCCGTACTGCGGCTGAGGGATCTGTCGCGCCGTGGCTCCCGGGCCGCGGCGGCCAGGGGCTCGACCACCGGCCTCGGCACCGTGGGCGGGTCATCCGGAAGCAGGCCCACATACCGGACCGTGCACATCTGGCGCGCGAACCCGGGCTGGTGGTGCTCGGTCCGCCGCAGGGCGATCAGGTCCCGGTCGACGTCGTCCAGGGGGAGAGGCACTCCAGCTCGAGTCTCGTCGGCTCCCCGGCGAACCCCCATACGCAGGCGCCTGCTCATCGCTCGGGGACTCCACCGGCACCGCCGGACCGTGGCCGGCCCCCGGACCGGTCAGGCGCCGGTTCGGCGAAGGCCGGCGGCGGAGTGGACCAGCGTGCCGACCGACCGTGATCGATCCCGGCGCCAACGGCCGTACCGAGGTTCCCCGAGTCCGGGGTCATGGTCGCCACCCCCGTTTGGGTGTTGCCGTAATGGGATCTTCCGCGGTGCGAGATCCGCTACGGTGTCTCGCGGCACGCCGCCAGGTGCTTGGCGAGGTGCCTTTCTGCGAGCTCGCACATGGAACCTCGCCCCTTGCGCTGACGCCCTCTCAAGGCCCCGCGATGACCTGGCATTTTTCTGTGCGAGACCCATCAACTAGGGAGGTCTGTTCGGTAATATGACTATCTGCTATCTTGCGCATGGAACCATCGAAGTAGGGAGGTGGCGATCGTGAGCACGCCGAGCGCCGCCGTGCAGCGCCTGCGTCTTCGGACCGAACTGAGGAGGGCCCGCAGTCAGGCCGGACTGACGCAGCGTCAGGTCGCCACCACGATGGAGTGGAGCCCCTCGAAGCTGATCAGGATCGAAGCCGGCGAGGTCGCGGTCACGGTCAACGATCTGAAGGCACTGCTGGCCGAGTACGGTGTGACGGACCGCCGCAGGACCGAGAGCCTGCTCGAACTGGCCCGCGGCAGCCGGAAGATGCCGTTCAGCGAGTACCGGGACGTGTTCAGCAAGGAGTTCCTGTCCTTTCTCGCCCTGGAGTCCTCGGCCTCGATCATCAGGGGCTTCCACTTCTTTGTGATCCCCGGCCTCTTCCAGACCGAGGAGTACATCCGCGCCCTGATCGCCAGGACGGGGCAAGGCGGCTCGCCCGAGCGTCTCGACCGGCTGGTCGAGGCCCGGCTGGCCCGTCAGGAAGTGCTGGAGGGCGACGACGGGCCGGAGCTCTTCATGGTCCTCGACGAGTCCGTCGTCCGCCGTCAGGTGGGTGGGCCGGGAGTGATGCGGCCCCAGCTGGAGCGGCTGGCCGAGCTGGCGTCCCACCCCCGGGTCACCATCCGGATCCTGCCGTTCAGCGTGGGCGCCCACCAGGGCCTCCGCGGCCCCTTCACCCTGTTCGAGTTCTCCGAGGACGGCATGCCCGACTCCGTGTATCTGGAGAATCCGCGCGGCGAGTCGTACGCGAGCAACGCCCCGGAGGTGACGGGAAAGTACCTTGAGGCCTACTGGGAGCTGGAGGACCTCGCCGTCGGGGACGACATGGAACCGGTGCTGCGGCGGATCGCCGCGGGCCTGAGCGAAGGGAGCGGCGATCTGGCGCCGGTGACGGCGGAGCCGGACGACTAGCGGGCCGGTCCGAGGCACGATCGGACCGGCCCGCACGGTGGACGCGACGGCCTGAACCCCCGGACCCGGCACGGGTCACCCGGCCGGTGGCGAGCCCACCTCGAAGGCAAGGCGCTGCCCGCAGTCGCGCCGATGGCTGCGGTTTCTGACGATTGATCACCGAGGTGACCGATGGACAGGTCGGGGGCTCTCACCGGCGGCGACACCCGCTCCGGCCGGTGCCGGCGGAGGATCCGGTGCCGGGTGCGGGGGCGCGGGCATGCCGGGGCGTAGGCGTCCCGGTGCCGGCACCCGCGTCCGCGACCGGATCCTCCGCCGTGCGGGGCGGTCCCGGACGTCCCCGCTGCTGTGGGCCGTCACGGTGCCGCCGACCGTGCTGGCCGTGTTCGTCCTCGTGCTGTTCTCGGTGCTGATCCCGAATCCGTACGGCTGGTTCGGCCTCGGCGGCTGCAGCGTCGGCGTCCTGCTCGTCGCGCGGTTGCGTCTGTGGCTCGGTCCGCCCGCCGGCGCGGGGCGGGAGATCAGTCCGACGGAAGCAGAGCCCGATCCCGCTCCCGGCGCCGGGCGTCCCCCGGTAACGTCCGCCGGACCCACCGGAGAAGAGGAGGCCCCCACCAGCCCGCTGCCGCCGTGACGGCCACGGCGGTGAGCCACCCGGCGGCGGTACCGGTGATACGCGCCGTTCCGTAGCCGGCGCCGAACGCGAGGGTTCCCGCGGCGAACGCGTACACGGACCACAGCGCGCTTGTCGTGCGAGGCGAGTGCGAGAGCTTCGAACGGGTCATCGATCGTCCTCCCTTGAGGCTCGTCTCCACGATCAGCCTAGCGCGGCCCGCAGCACAACACCCGGCTCCTGCACGCCTCTTCGGCCCGGAATTCCGCGATCATGGCGGAATTCTTTGTGTTCGTTTTCAGGGAAGCGATTGATATTCTGAGGAAACGTGCCGGCATGCCCTGCACGTGATCGCTCTCATCAGGGTGGAGGGTCGGGGTGCCGGAACTGGTCCTGACAGGTCGCGTGCTGCCGTGACAAGGCGCCTCAACCAAGGCTTCCACATACGGGGCAGAGGAGGCGTGGGTGACCGAGCCGCGGGCATGGCACAAGAGCAGTTTCAGCGCGGGTGAGAACCTCGAATGTGTCGAAGTCGCCCGGAACGGTGACGGGGTCATGGTCCGGGACTCCAAACGGCCTCAGAGTTCCGTGCTGTGCTTTTCTCTGGTGAAGTGGAGTGCGTTCGTCGATCACGCGCGGCAGGGGAGCTCCGCGCGGACCGGCCGCGACGAGGCCGGCCGCTCCCTGTCCGGGGCGGGCCGACCGTTTCACCGGTGATGCCTCGGGTGGCGTGGGTACCCCTGTGAGCCCGCTGCCCCCGCGCCGCGGCCCGAGCCGGGCGCACGGCACCGGACCGCGCGGACGGCCGGCGCCCACGGTCCGGTCGGCCGCGGCGGGACGGTGAGTGCGCGGCCGCCCGGTCGCGGTACCGGCCGTACCGTCGCGGGGCGGGCCCGCACGTCCGCGGGCCCGGGCCGCCTCCGCGCCCCCTGCCCGGCGTACGGCCCCCGGCGTGGAGCGGCGTCCGGACCCGGGCCGAAGAGCCGTCCACCGCTCCCGCGCCACACCCGCCCCGGGCGCTACGGCCCCGGGCCTTCCGTGCGGCCTCCTGAGGCAACCGAGCGCCCACCGTCCGGCCGTTGTGCCCCCGGCCCCCGCGCGCCCGCGCTCGCCCTCCCCCTGGCCGCCCCGACCCCGGCACGTTCGCTTCGCCCGGAGTTTCCGTGTTGTGACCATATGAATTTCCCGTCAGCACTTGACGAACTTTCGGTCATCAATCCACACTTCCAGTCATGCCCGGTCATCTACGGGCGATCGCAGTCAGGAGTCGTCATGCTTCCCGCAGAACGCCACCGCCGCATCTCCGCCGTGGTGGACCGCGTGGGCACCATCAGCACCGAGGACCTCGCCGATCAGCTGAACGTGTCGGCCGAGACCGTCCGCCGTGACCTCGGGCAGATGGAGAAGCAGGGCGCGCTGCGCCGGGTGCGCGGCGGGGCCGCGTCACTCGCGGTGGTCCGGGGCGTCGGCGGGGAGGAAGCCCCGTACGCCGACCGCTCCGCCTCGCAGACCGCCGCGAAGGCCGCGATCGGCGTTGCCGCGGCGAGCCTGGTGCGCCCGGGCATGACCCTGGCCATCGACGTGGGCACCACCGCCGTCGAGATCGCCCGCGCGCTGCCGCTGGACTTCCGCGGCACCGTGGCCACCCCGTCACTGATCGTGGCCGGAATCGTCTCCGCGCTGCCCCATGCCACCGTGCTGCTGCCCGGCGGACGGCTGCGGGGCGGGGACCTCGTCTGCTCCGGCCCCCAGACCGTGGGGTTCTTCTCCGAGGTCTACCCGGACCTGGCCTTCCTCGGCTCCGGCGGGATCGACACCTCCGCCGGGGTGACCGATTTCCACTTCGAGGAGATCGCCACCAAGAAGCAGATCCTCGCCAACAGCGCCCGCACCCATGTCGTCGCCGACGGCAGCAAATGGGGGCGCGTCGCCGCACACCGCGTCTGCGCGGTCGACGACTGCACGGGGGTGATCACCGACACGTCCGCGGGCAGCGATCTGATCGCGGCCGTGCGGGAAACGGGATGCGAAGTGCTGGTGGCCTGAGCGGCCACCATCCCTTTCGCACGGTTCAACCTCTTGAGTTCCTGTTCTCTATATTGAGCAGGGTTTTGAAAGGAACGCTCCCATGGCCACCCATGAGTCAGTGAACACCGGCGGCGCCAGACCGCAGGAACAGGGCACCGGCACCCCGAAGGAAATGAAGCGCGAACTCACGCGGTACGCGTCTTTCGCGATGGCTTTCGGTTTTGTCTCGATCGCCACCGGAATCTTCACCACCTACGGATCGGTGCTCAACAGCTCCGGGCCCCGCGGAATCTTCGCCTGGCCGATCGCCGTCGTAGGCCAGCTCTCCATCGCGCTCGTCTTCGGCGCCCTCGCCGCCCGCATCCCCATCAGCGGATACGCCTACCAGTGGGTGTCCCGCCTGGTGAACCCGGTGTGGGGCTGGATCATGGGCTGGATCTCCTTCTCCTTCCTCGGCGTGGTCGTGGTGGCCGTCGACTACACCATCGCCTCGACGATCCTGCCGGAGCTCCTCCAGTACCAGGGCACCCAGGAAAACGCCTGGGCCATCACCGCGGTCGTGATCCTCGCGCAGGCCGTACTCGTGGCGATGTCCACCCAGCTGACGCACTCGGTCAACAAGACCGCCGTGACCATTCAGCTCGTCGGCATGATCACCCTGACCGTGCTGCTGTTCGGAGTCGGCGCCGCCACCGGAAAGCTCGACTTCTCCACGCTGTTCGAGACCGCCCCCGTCGCGGACAGCGGCTACTACAGCCTGGGCTCCGCCGCCGAGGTCGGCCCCTTCGCCATGGCCTTCCTGCTCGGCGCGTTCACGATCGTCGGATTCGAATCCGCGGCCAACCTCGCGGAGGAGACCCGCGACCCCGCCCGGGTCATTCCCAAGGCCATGGTCCAGGCCGTGCTGTCCCTCGGTGTCCTCGGATTCCTCTTCCTGATCGCCATCACCGCGCTGATCGAGAACCCCGCCGAACTGGCCGCGTCCAGCACCCCCGTCGCCACCGTGATCACCGCCGTCCTCGGCTCGGGAGTCGGCAAGGCCCTGCTCGTCCTGGTCGTCGTCTCGATCTTCTCGTGCGGTCTGGTCATCACCATGAGCGGCACGCGACTGGTGTGGGCGATGTCCCGCGACGAGCGCTTCCCCGGCTGGCGGGCCCTGCGCAAGATCCACCCCGGCCGCGGCACCCCCCTGAACGCGACGCTCTTCATCTTCCTCGTCGCCCAGGTGGTCCTGGCGAGCTTCGCCATGTCGACCGACGCGCTGTTCTCCCTCTTCTCCGCGGCCACGCTGCTGCCCGCCATCATCTACGCGGGCACGGTCCTGATGTACATCGTCAAGCGCAAGTCGCTGCCGCCGACCCAGGGCTTCTCGCTGGGCCGCTGGGAGATCCCGGTGATCGTCGTCGCCTCGGTGTGGCTCGTGTACGAGCTCCTCATCTTCCGCGACGCGTCGTTCCGCGACCCGTGGATGTACGTCCTGGTGCTCTTCGCCATCGGCGGCGTGTACTTCGCCTTCCTCCTCGCACGGCGCGGGGTCTCGGGACTGACCATGCCCGACATGGCCGACGTCGACCGCGCGCTGGACGCCGACGGGCCCCAGGCCGCCGCGGTGCCCGCACAGCAGGCCGCGCTGCCCGCCCCGGGCGAGGTGAGCGACCGATGACCGTCGTCCTCGCCATCGACCAGGGGACATCCGGCACCAAGGCGATCGTGGTGGACGGCTCCGGCGAGGCCCTCACCATCGCCGAGGCCGAACTGCGGCCCCGGTACGGCGACGGCGGCGTCGTCGAGCAGGACCCCCGGCAGCTGCTGGAGTCCGTGCTCGACACCGGCCGCCGGGCCGTCGCCGCGGCCGGCCGCCCGATCGACGTCGTCGCCCTGGCCAACCAGGGCGAGACGGTCCTCGCCTGGGACCCCGCCACCGGGACCCCCCTGTCCGAGGCCATCGTCTGGCAGGACCGGCGCGCCGAATCCGTCTGCGCCGGCCTCGCCGAGCACGCCGACTGGGTCGCCGCCCGCACCGGCCTCGTACTGGACTCGTACTTCTCCGCGCCCAAAATGGCCTGGCTCCGCCGGAACGTGACCACCGAGGGCGTGGTCACCACCGTGGACACCTGGCTGCTGCACCACCTCACCGGAGAGTTCGTCACCGACGCCTCCACGGCCAGCCGCTCCCTGCTCACCGACATCGACACCGCCGACTGGGCCCCCGAGCTCGTCGACCTGTTCGGACTCGGTGACGAGCGGCTGCCCCGGATCGTGGCGAGCGACGAGATCATCGGCACCACCCGCGCCTTCGGCGGCGAGATCCCCGTCGCGGGACTCGTCGTCGACCAGCAGGCCGCGCTCCTCGCCGAGGGGTGCATCGACGCCGGAGCCGCCAAGTGCACCTTCGGCACGGGCGCCTTCCTGCTCGCCAACACCGGCACCACCGCGGTCCGCTCCACCGCCGGGCTGACGTCCTCCGTCGCCTGGCGGGCCGGGGGCAGTACGCCCTACTGCGTCGACGGACAGGTCTACACGGCCGCCTCCGCGGTCCGCTGGATCCGCGACCTGGGCTTCATCCGCTCCGCCGGCGATCTGGACACCGTGGCGGCCAAGGAGTCCGACGGGACCCTGTGCGTACCCGCGCTGGCGGGCCTCGCGGCCCCCTGGTGGCGGCCCGACGCGACCGCCACCTTCACCGGGATGACCCTCTCCACCGGCCCCGGGCACCTGGTGCTCGCCGTCCTCCAGGGCATCGCCGCCCAGGTCGCCACCCTGTGCGAGCTGGTCGAGAGGGACCTCGGGGCACCGCTCACCCGGCTGCGGGCCGACGGCGGCCTCACCCGCAGCCGCACCCTGATGCAGGCCCAGGCCGATCTGGCGCAGATACCGGTGGACATCTATCCGTCCGCGCACGCCACCCCGCTGGGCGCCGCCGCGCTGGCCCGCCTGGCGATGAACCCGGGGATGACACTGCGCGAAGCGGTCGGCGAGTGGAAGCCCGCCGCCGTGTACGAGCCCCGGTGGCCGGCGGACCGGGCGGAGCAGTTCCGCAGTACATGGACGGCGGTCGCCGAGGCCACCGTCCGCAAGGGAGATCTGACATGAGCAACACCCCGGGGCACGACCCCGCCCCCGTGCACGACGTCGTCGTGATCGGAGGCGGGATCGTCGGCGCGGCGATCGCCCGCGAACTCGCGGGAAACGCGGTGTCCGTCGCACTGGTGGAAGCCCGCAGTGACATCGGGGACGGCACGAGCAAGGCCAACACCGCCATCCTCCACACCGGCTTCGACGCCAAGCCGGGCACCCTCGAATCCCGCATGGTCGCCCGCGGCTACGAACTGCTCTCCCGGTACGCGACCGACACCGGCATCCCCGTCGAGCACACCGGAGCCATCCTCGTCGCCTGGAACGAGGAGGAGCTCCAGGCACTGCCCGGCCTCAAGGAGAAGGCCGAGCGGAACGGCTACCGCTCGTGCGCCCTCATCGGCGCGGACGAGGTCTACCGTCTCGTCCCCGCCCTCGGAGAGGGCGTCCTGGGCGGCCTGACCGTGCCCGGCGAGTCCATCATCTGCACCTGGACGACCAACCTCGCCCTCGCGACCGACGCCCGGCAGCGCGGCGTCACCGTCCTGCTCGACCACCCGGTCACTGGCGTCACCACCGACGCCGGCGTCACCACCCTGCACACCGGGGGCGGACCCGTCCGCGGACGCTGGATCGTCAACGCCGCCGGACTCGGCGCGGACCGCGTCGACGCCCTCTTCGGCCACGAGCGCTTCACCGTCACCCCCCGGCGCGGCGAACTCTTCGTCTTCGACAAGCTGACCCGCCCCCTCGTCGACAAGATCGTGCTCCCCGTCCCCACCTCCCGCGGCAAGGGCGTCCTCGTCTCCCCGACGGTGTACGGCAATGTGATGCTCGGGCCCACCTCGGAGGACCTCACCGACCGCAACGCGACCGGCACCTCCGAGGACGGCTTCGCGTTCCTCCTCAGCAAGGGCGCCCGGCTCATGCCGAGGCTCCTCGAAGAGGAGGTCACCGCGACCTACGCCGGACTGCGGGCCGCGATCGACCACCCCGACTACCTCATCGAGGCTGACACCGACCAGCGCTACCTGCTGGTCGGCGGCATCCGCTCCACCGGCCTCACCGCGGGCATGGCCATCGCCGAGCACGTACGCGACCTCCTCGCGGACGCGGGACTCGTCCTCGAACAGCGCGACGACCTGCCCGCTCCGCCGCGCATGCCCAACATCGGGGAAGCGGGCGTACGCCCCTACGAGGACGCGGCCCGGATCGCCGACGACCCCGCGTACGGCGAGATCGTCTGCTTCTGCGAGCGGGTCACGGCGGGCGAGATCCGCGACGCCTGCCACTCCGCTCTGCCCGCCCGTACGCTGGAAGGACTCCGCCGCCGCACGCGCGCCATGAACGGCCGCTGCCAGGGCTTCTTCTGCGGCTCCGCCGTCCAGCAGCTCATGAACGACCACAGCGCGCCCGGCGACGACTGCGCCCGGACGTGCCACGAGGTGACCAGCCGATGAGTACGCCCAGCACACCCCCCACCACCCTCACCCCGGACGTACTCGTCATCGGCGGCGGTCCCGCCGGGCTCACCGCGGCCGCGAACCTGGCCCCCCGCGTCACCGGCGAGGTCCTCGTCCTGGAGCGCGAGAAGGAAGCCGGAGGCATCCCCCGCCACAGCGACCACACCGGATACGGCCTGCGCGATCTGCGCCGGGTCATGACCGGGCCCGCCTACGCCAGGCGGCTCGCGGCCGACGCCGCTCGCGCCGGAGCCGTCATCAGGACCGGGGCGATGGTCACCCACTGGGCCTCCGACCACGCCGTGGACGTCACCAGCCCCCAGGGCCGGTTCCGCGTCGAGCCCAAGGCGATCGTCCTCGCCACCGGCGCGCGGGAACGGCCCCGTACCGCCCGGCGCATCCCCGGCGACCGCCCGGCCGGCGTCTACACGACGGGCCAGCTCCAGAACGCCGTCCATCTGCACCACCAGCGCGTCGGCACCCGTGCCGTCGTCGTCGGCGGTGAACTCGTCAGCTGGTCCGCGGCCGTCACCCTGCGCGAGGCGGGCTGCTCCGTCGCCCTGATGGTCAGCGAGTACGAGCGGACCGAGGCGTACGCGGCCTTCAACCTCGGCGGCAAGGCCCTGCTGCGCGTCCCGGTCGCCAACCGCACCCGGGTGGTCCGTGTCATCGGCAGGCCGCGCGTGGAGGCCGTCGAGATCGAGAACCTGGACACGGGCGCGCGCCGCACCGTCGAGTGCGACACCGTGATCTTCACCGGTGACTGGATTCCCGACCACGAACTGGTCCGCAGCGGTGGACTCGCCCTCGATCCCGGCACCCTCGGCCCGCTCGTCGACACCGCCCTGCGGACCAGCAGGCCGGGCGTCTTCGCCGCCGGAAACCTGCTCCACCCGGTCGACACCGCGGACATCGCGGCCCTGGACGGAAAGCACGTCGCCGACCAGGTGATGTCCTGGCTCGGCACCGGCGGCCCGAAGGAGCCCGTACCGGGAGTCCGGCTGCTCGCCGAAGGCCCGCTGCGCTGGGTGTCCCCGGGACTGCTGCGTCCCGGGGACCCGGCCCCGCCGCGCCGCCGGCTGCTGCTGTGGACCGACGAGTTCGTCCGCGTCCCCCGCGTCAGCGTCAGCCAGGGAGGCCGGGTCGTGTCCGAGAAGACCCTGGCCTGGCCCGCGGCGCCCGGCCGTGTCTTCCGTGTGCCGTGGTCCGTCGTCCGCGGCATCAGCCCGACCGGGGGCCCGGTCACCATCGCGGTCCGCTGAGCCCGCCCGCCGGATCCCCCCGGGACACCGCTCCGGGATCCGGCGGACTCCCCGCGCGGCCCCTCTCCGCCGCCCCGTGCCGCCGCACGGGGCGGCGGAGCGGGTTCCGGGGAGCCCGGTGCGCCTTCGACGGCGCGCGCGAGTGCCTCAGCGGTCCTTCACCGTGATGCCGAGCGACTGCGCGAACACCGGCGCGAAGTCCATCATCTGCAGGGTGCTGATCGTGGCACCCCGCAGCGACTCGGCGCCGTCGACGATCCCCAGCCGCGCTGCCGCGCGCAGATCCACCCCGGTCATCCGCGCCTTGGCGAACCGCACCTCCTCCAGGGTCGAGCCGGGAAAGGTGACACGGTCGAGCCGCGCCCCGGCGAAGTCGGCGTCGCGCAGCAGACAGTCCGTGAAGGAGACGTTCCGCAGTGTGGCGGCGCGCAGATTGACCGAGTCCAGCTTGCAGTTGTGGAACGCCACCCGGTTCAGCTCCGAGCCGAACAGCTCCAGTCCGGCCAGCGAGCCCGCGATGATCTCCGTGTCCATCCACGTCGTCTCCACCAGATCGGTGGCGACGAAGCGGACCGTGTGCATCCACACCTCGTTGAAGCGCGCGCGCCGCATCCGGCCCCCGGTGAAGGTGACCGACGAGACCGCCGACTCGGTGAAGCGGACACTGCCCGCGTCGATGCCGTCGAAGCTCTCGCCGTCCAGATGCACTCCGTCGAGATCGCTCTCGCGCCCCAGCGAGCCCTGAAAGGGGGTCAGATGGCCGGCGTAGGGGAGTTCGGACAGGGTGCGCGGTACGGGCATGACGGCCTCACGGATGCTGGACGGCACGGGATGGGGGCGGCACGGCGGCGCGGGACATGGCCCGGCCGGCCCGGTCACCGATCAGGCGGCCGGCGGCGCCGCCCTCACATTACCCCAGGTGGGAGGCGCCGCAAGGCTCGCTGTGGACTTCCGCGGAAGGGCCCCGAGAAGGCCCTTGAGTGGCCCCTGGAGGGCCTTTTCGAAACCGGAATGCCGCGCCGTGCATCGAGGGGCGCACGAGGCGCTCAGGCGGCCGTCCGTGGATTCGGGCCGGCCGGAGTCGACCGTGCGCCCGGCGCCCCGGCGGCGCCGTCTCCTCCGGCCCCGCGGGACGGCCGGGGCGGCGGGTGGGACGGGGTCATCGGTCCAGCAGCTCCAGTACCGCCCGGGCCACGCCGGCGGCCGACGCCGGGTTCTGGCCGGTGACGACCCGCTCGTCGACGACCACGTGCGCCCGGTAGACGCCTCCGTCGCTGTGATGTGCCCCGCGCTTCGCCAGCGCGTCCTGGAGAAAGAACGGCACGAGGCCGTCGACACCGCTCTCCCTCTCCTCCGCGTTGGTGAACGAGGTGACGTTCCTGCCGTCGAGCAGATACCGCCCGTCGGCCCGCGTGAGGTCCAGCAGCCCCGCCGGACCGTGGCAGACGGCGGCCACCACGCCGCCCGCCGCGTGGATCAGTGAGCCGATCCGGGCCAGCGCCGGGTTGCCCGGGAAGTCCCACATGGCGCCGTGGCCCCCGACGTACAGCACCGCGTCGTAGTCCCCGGGGTCCACGTCGTCGAGCCGGGCGATCACATCGAGGTCGATCTCCTCCAGGAACGCGCGCTGCACGGGGTCGGAGAGATCGCCGCCGTCGACCGGGGGACGGCCGCCCCGGACGGAGACGAACTCGACCCGGCAGCCGGCGTCCGTGAACACCTGCCAGGGATGCGCGGCCTCGGAGAGCCAGAATCCGGTCTTCCGGCCGGACTCGCCCAGTTCGCCGTGGCTGGTGAGCACGAACAGGATCGCGGGGGTGCGGGGCAGGGACATCGTTCATCTCTCCTTGCGGTGGATCATCGGGCGGCGGGCGGCCATGGCCGCCGGGCGGGATACGGACGTTCGGGAGACCGGCCGAAGGCCGGCGGCGCGGGCGTGCGGTGCCGGGCGCCGTCCGCCGGTGGCCGGGCGGTCATTCGTCCCCGGGTACGGCGGGGGGCGCGGGCAGGGCGCCCCGGGCACCGGCCCCCCGGATGAGATCGGCGGCCCGCTCGGCGAGCGCGAGCGTCGGGGCGTTGGTGTTCCCCCTCGGTACGGCGGGCATGACCGAGGCGTCGGCGACCCGGAGCCCGGCGATCCCGCGCACCCTCAGCTCGGGGTCGCAGACGGCCGTGTCCGCGCCGCCCATCGCGCAACTGCTCGTCGGATGGTGCATGGTGACGACGTTGTGCCGGATCCACTCCCGTATCTCCCAGTCGGCGCTGCTCACCCGGGGTCCGGGCAGCAGCTCCCCGGACGTCAGCCCGGAGAACGGCTCCCGTGCGGCGATCTCCCGCGCGATCCGCACCCCCGAGGCGAGAGTGTCCAGATCGGCCCCGTCGCTGAGATAGGCCGGATCGATCGCGGGCGCGTCGGCCGGGTCGCCGGAGGCGAGCCTGATCCGGCCGCGGCTGCGGACGTCGGAGCAGGTGACCAGCACCAGTACCCGCTCCGCCTCGGCCCCGGCCCCCGGACCGGCGAGTGCCGGGGGGACGATGTGGTACTGGAGATCCGGCGCGGGCAGACCGTCCCTCGTGCGCAGAAAACCGCCGCTCTCGCCGCCGTTGGACGTCAGCGGCCCCCGGCCCAGCGTCCGCCACAGCAGTTCGCTTCCCCGGCCGCCGGCGGACCGGGCCGTACGCCACGCCAGGTCGACCCGCGGATGGTCCTGGAGGCCCGCCCCGACCGCGGGCGACGGCACAACGGTCTCGATGCCGTGCTCGGCGAGATGCTCCGCGTCGCCCACTCCCGACAGCATGAGCAGCTGCGGCGAACGGATCGCGCCCGCGCAGAGGATGACCTCACCGCCGGTACGGGCCTCGTGCTCGACGCCGTCCCGGCGGTAGCGCACCCCGGTCGCCCGCCCCGCCTCGATGAGGATCCGGGTCGCCAGCGCCCCGGTCGTCACGGTGAGATTGGCGCGTCCGGCGGCCGGCCGCAGATAGGCGTCGGCCGCCGACCGGCGCCGTCCGCGCCGTTGGGTGAGCCGGTAGAAGCCCACACCGTCCAGTGCGCCCGACCCGTCGGGACGGTCCGCGCCGAATCCGTCGTTGGGGGGCAGCCCGTACGACTCGGCGGAGGCCACCCAGGCCCGGGTCAGCCGGTTGCGGTGGCGGTGGGTGCCGATACCGAGCATGCCCTCCGCCCTGGTGAAGTAGGGCAGCAGCTCGTCGTGACCCCAGCCCGCGCACCCGTGGGTGTCGCGCCAGGAGTCGAAGTCCGCGCGGCTCCCCCGGACGTAGATCATGGCGTTCGTCGACGAGGTGCCGCCCAGGGTCCGGCCGCTGGGCCAGTAGACGCTGCGGCCGGCGGCGGCACGCTGGGCGACGGTGGAGTAGGCCCAGTCGTAGGGGCTGTGGAACAGCTTCGGCATGGCGGCGGGGACCCGGATGTCCCGGGCGTCGTCCGGCGGCCCGGCCTCCAGGAGGAGGACGCTTCGCGCGGGGTCCTCGCTCAGCCGGGCCGCGAGAACACAGCCCGCGCTGCCCGCGCCGACGACGATGTAGTCGTAGTGAGTCGTCATCCCTTGACCGCCCCTGCCATGATCCCGCCGATGATCTGGCGCCCCAGCAGGGCGAAGACCAGCAGCACGGGAAGTGTCGCGAGTGCCGTCCCCGCGAGGATCAGCGAATAGTCCTGGAAGTAGCCGGCCGACAGGGTGGAGAGGGCCACCTGCACGGTGGGGTCCTCCGGGGTGAGCACCACGAGCGGCCAGAAGAAGTCGTTCCACGCCTGCATGAAGGTGAAGACGCCGAGCACGGCGGCGGCCGGGCGGATCGCCGGCAGGATCACGTGCCAGTAGACGCGGAGGGTGTGACAGCCGTCCATCCTGGCCGCGGCGATCAGCTCGTCCGGGACGCCCTCGCTGATGAACTGCCGCATCCAGAAGACTCCGAAGGCCGTGACCATGCCCGGCACGATCACGGCGGGCAGGGTCCCGGCCCAGCCGAGGCGCCCCATCAGGATGTAGAGCGGGATGATGCCCAGCTGGGTGGGGACCATCATGGTGCCGATCACCGTCATCAGCAGCGCCTGGCGGCCGCGGAACCGCAGCTTGGCGAAGGCGAAGCCGGCGAGCGAGCAGAAGACCAGCACCGAGACGGTGATCGCGCTCGCCACGAGGAAGGAGTTGACGAGCGCGAGCGTGAAGTCGGTGGTGGTGAAGACCCGGCGGATGTTCTCCAGCAGGTTGCCGCCGGGGACCAGGGGCGGGGGAGTGCGGGCGACGGCCTCGTTGTCGTGGGAGGCGACGACGGCGGTCCAGTAGAGGGGAAACGCGGACGCGAGCACCACGGCGGTCAGCATCGCGTACGTGAACGGTCCGGCCTCGTGCAGCCGCTGCAACCGTGAACGGCGGCGCGGCCGGCGGCCCCTGAAACCCCTGAGTCTCCCGGGGCCGGGGCCCGCGCCGCTGCCGCCGCTTTCGGCGCCGTCGGGTGCCGGCGGGCCCGCGGGAGTCCGGCCCGCCGGGGGATTGCGTACGCTCTTGCCGGTCATCGCTCTCCGTTCCTTCGCTCCCGGGTTCACCGGACACCGCCGTCGTCAGTCGCCGGAGCGGATCCGCCGGGTGATCAGGTAGTTGAAGGCCGCCGCCACGACGATGATCAGGAACATGACCCAGGCGATGGTGGCCGCGTAGCCGAAGTCGAACTCGCGGAAGCCCTGTTCGTACAGGTAGATCGTGAGTGTCTGGAACTGCCGGTCCGAGCCGCCGGTGACACCGCCGGGCGTCGGGTCGAACAGCAGCGGCTCGGCGAAGAGCTGGAGCCCCTGGATCGTCGAGACGATCACGGTGAAGATGATCACGGGCCGCAGCGACGGAACGGTGATGTGACGGAACATCTGGAAGCTGCTCGCGCCCTCGGTGAGTGCCGCCTCGTATCGCTCCCGCGGTACGGTCTGCATCGCCGCGAGGTAGATCAGCGCGTTGTACCCGGTCCAGCGCCAGATCACCATGACCGAGATCGCGACATGGGAGCCCGCCCGGTCGCCCTGCCAGTCGACCGGGGACACGCCGATCAGGTCCAGCGCCCAGTTGACGAGGCCGAAGTCCCTTCCGAACAGCTGGGTGAAGATGATCGCCACGGCGGCGACGGAGGCGACGTTGGGCAGGATCACCCCCATCCGGAACGCGGTCCTGGCACGCAGCCGGATGTTCAGCAGATGCGCGAGGCCGAGCGCGAGCAGCAGCTGCGGGACCGTGGAGAGGACCCAGATGGAGACGGTGTTGAACAGCGCGTTCCAGAAGTACTCGTCGGAGAACAGGCGCGTGTAGTTCCCGAGGCCGACCCATTCGTCAGGGCTCTGGCTGATGAGCTGCCACTCGTGGAGCGAGACGTAGAGGGTGTAGCCGATGGGGAACAGGCCGAATCCGAAGAAGAGCAGGAAGAACGGGGAGATGTAGAGATACGGCGAGAGCTTCTCGTCCAGCCGCCGGCGCAGCGATCCCCGGTCGGGCCCCTTGGCGCCCGCCGGGAGGTCACCGGCCGGGGCCGGGCCCGGGGTCCCCGCCCCGGTCCCGGCTCCGGCCTCGGCCGCGGTGACGCTAGTCAGCAGCCTTTTTCGCATCGCTCACAGCCTTCTTCCATGCCTCCTCCGGGGTCTCGCTGCCCTGCTCGACCCGGCGGATGCCGTTCTGGATCGCCAGCCGTACGGCGGCGGCCTTGGGGCCCTGGTACTGCGGCTTGAGCGCCTTCGCCGAGTCGGTGAAGATCTTCCCGATCGGCGCGTCGCCGAAGAACGGCTTGGTGAAGCCGGTCATGGCCGGGTCCTCGTACAGCTTCGGTGTGGAGGGGAGATTGCCGATCGTCTTGAAGACCTTCATCGCCTGCTCCGGGGCGGTCAGCCACTGCGCCAGCTTGTAGGCCTCCTCGGCGTTCTTGGACTGCTTCGGTACGGTCAGCCATGAGCCGCCCCAGTTGCCCGCGCCGCCGCCGGGCACCGACGCGATGTCCCACCGGCCGGACGTCTTGGGCGCCTGGCTCTGGATGAAGGCCGTCACCCAGGCGGGACAGGTGACCGTGGCGAACGTGCCCTGCTGGAACGCGGTGCCCCAGGCGGGGCTGAAGGCGGCGATGTTCGCCGACAGGCCGGCCTCCGTCGCCCTCGTCGCCAGGTCGAAGGACTGCTTGACGGCCGGGTTGCTCTCGACGATGAGCGAGTCGTCCTCGTCGTAGAACGCCTTCGGCGCCTGTCCGAGCACCGCGTTGAACATCAGCGCGCCGCTGTCGAAGAACTTCGCCCCGGTCTTCGCCTGCATGAAGCGCTCACCGGTCCTGATGTAGCTCTCCCAGTCGGGCCAGAGCTGGGAGACCGACTCGCGGTCGCTGGGCAGACCGGCCTTCTCGAAGAGGTCCTTGCGGTAGCAGATGGCGAGCCCGCCGACATCCGTGCCGAGCCCGATCTGGGTCTTGGCGTCGGCCTTGGACTGCTCCCACTTCCACGGCAGCCACTGGCTCTCCAGCTTGTCGGCGCCGAAGTCATGGAGATTGTTGAAGTTCTGCGGCTGGGCGGTGAACTGGCCGAGGAAGTCGCCCTCGATGGCCACCACGTCCGGAGCGCCGCGGCCGGCGGCCAGCCGGGTCGCGAGCTGTGTGTGATGCGTCTGGTAGTCGCTCACCCTCTCCACGATGGTGACATCGGGGTTCTCGGCCATGTATTCCTTGTACAGGTCCTTGAAGCCGAAGTCGTTGAACGTGCCGATCGTGAGGCGGACCTTCCCGCTGCCGCCGCCACCGTCTCCGCTGCCGCATCCCGCGGTGAGCGCCGCGACCAGCGTGCCCACGGCCACGAGGACGACCGGCACGCGTCGGCGGCCTCCGGTCCGTCGCGATCCCTCCATCTGAACGCCTCCTTCGCCTGGCGCGAGGGTTCGGGCTGAATGTCCCCGATGTGATGGCCCTCCCGGGTGGAGTGAATCTAGCCCCGCACCCACCTCATAGCAATAGATAGGTAGGGGTGCTTACAAAGCTGTGTCCTTCCCGCGCCTCTTACGCACTCCAGACCGGGGGCAGGTCGCCGCGGTGCTCCGTCAGGAGGGCGTCGAGCAGGGCGACGGCCGCCGCCCGCTCCCCGACCAGGGGGTTGGTCATCAGCGCGAGGCGCGCGGTGCGCCGGTCGCCGGTCAGGGCGGCGGCCACGGTGAGCCGCTCGTACGCCTTGACCTGCTGGACGAGCCCCAGCAGCTCGGGCGGCAGCGGCCGGGTGCCGATCGGGGTTGCGCCGTTCGCCCCGATGCGCGCCGACACCTCCACCACCGCGTCGTCCGGCAGTCCGGGGACGGCGCCCTCGTTGCGGATGTTGACCGCCTGTACATCGCCGCGGTCGTCGTGCAGCGAGGCGATGAGCTGCACCGCCGCCTCGCTGTAGTGGCTGCCTCCGCGGCGGGTGAGCAGGCCGGGCTTGGTGTCGAGGGACGGGTCCCGGTAGAGCTCCAGGAGTTCCCGTTCGATGCGCATCACCTCGCGCGCGCGGACGGCGCCCGCCCGCTGCGCGGCCAGCACATCCGCGGTGCGGTAGTAGAACCGCAGATAGCGGGACGGCACCGCGCCGAGGTCGTCGAGCAGGTCGCGCGGCAGCTCCAGGTGCGCGGCGAGCGTGTCGCCGTGCGCGCCGAGCAGCTCCGGCAGGACGTCCCGGCCGTCCACGCGGACCGCGCGCTCCCAGGTGAGGTGGTTGAGGCCGACGTGCTCCAGCTCCACCCGGCCGGGGTCGACGCCGAGCAGCCCGGCGAACCGGCGCTGGAGCCCGATCGCCACATTGCACAGCCCGATCGCCCGGTGCCCGGCGTCCAGCAGCGCCTGGGTCACGATGCCGACGGGGTTGGTGAAGTCCACGATCCAGGCGCCGGGGGCGGCGTGCCGGGCCACCTGCCGGGCCAGGTCCAGCACGACGGGGACGGTCCGCAGCGCCTTGGCGAACCCGCCCGCGCCGGTGGTCTCCTGGCCGATCCGGCCCTCGGAGAGAGGGATGGTCTCGTCGAGCAGCCGGGCGTCCTGGCCGCCGACCCGCAGCTGTACGACGACGAAGTCCGCGCCCTCGACCGCCTCCGGGACGCTCGTGGTCGTGGTGAGCCGGCCCTCCCAGCCGTGCCGCCGCAGGATCCGGCCCGCGACCCCGGCGACGGTCTCCAGCCGGTCGGCGGCGATGTCGTGCAGGGCCACCTCGCCGACCCGGATCCGGTCCCCGAACCGGGCGAGGCCGTCGACGAGCTCGGGTGTGTAGGTGCTGGCCCCGCCGATCACGGCGATCTTGACCGTCATGCAGATCACTCCTCTTTGCTGGCTGCAAACACTGTAGATAGTTATGATCCCTTACTATAGTCGTCGATGACAGGGATCGGCGGGACTCGGGACGACGGGGCACAGGTGACACGGGACACGATCACGAAGGCGGCCGTCCTCGCGGTGGACGGCGGAAACTCCAAGACCGACCTGGCGCTGGTGGCGGCCGACGGCACACTCATCGCCGCGGTGCGCGGGCCGGGCTCCTCCCACCAGCGGCTCGGGCTGCAGGGGGCCATGCGCGCCCTCAGGGAAGGCGTGGCGATGCTGCGGGCGCACGCCGCCGCCGGTGCCGCCGGCGGGCCGAAGAACCCCGAGGCCCCGTGCGGACCGCACATCGGGCCGCCGGATCCGCCGGGTCCCGCCCCCGATTCCGGTGTGCCGCTCGCGCGCGTCGGCGTCTTCTGCCTCGCCGGGATCGACCTGCCGGTCGACGACCGCCGGGTCGGTGCCGCCCTGCGCGCGGAGGGGCTCACCGACTCGTTCGTGCTCGACAACGACGCCTTCTCGGTGCTGTGGGCCGGATGCCCGGAGAAGTGGGGCGTCGCCGTCGGCGCGGGCACCGGCCTCAACTGCGTGGGAGTCGCCCCGGACGGGCGGCGGCTGAGGTTTCCGGCCCTCGGCCGGATATCCGGCGACTGGGTCGCGGGCGGACGGTGGCTGGGGGTACGCGCCCTCGGCCAGGCCGTGCGCGCGGCGGACGGACGCGGCCGGGGCACGGTCCTCGAACAGACCGTGCCCGCCTACTACGGGCTGCCGACCCCGATGGCCGTCGCCGAGGCCGTCTACACCTCCCGGATCGAGGAACGCCAGCTCTTCGCCCTCGCGCCGACCGTCTTCCGGGCGGCGGCCGACGGTGACGCGGTCGCGCGTGAACTGCTCGACCAGATCGTCGACGAGATCGTCACCTACGTGGCCACGGCCGTACGCCGCCTGCGGCTCGACGACGTGGAGGTGCCGGTCGTCCTCGGCGGCGGACTCTTCAATTCCGGCGACCCCGGGTTTCTCGGCGGCGTACGGGAGGGCGTGGCCTCCGTCGCGCCGCGCGCGCTCATCCGCGTACTGACGTCGCCGCCGGTCCTGGGCGCGGCGCTGTGGGGACTGGCGACGCTGGAGGAGGCGGAACCGGGCGCGGAGGCACGCGTCGCCGCGGCCTTCGCGGCGGCCCGGCCCGCCGCCGGGGCAGCCACGGCGGGGCGCACCGCCCCGCTGAACGGCACCGCGGTCGAGGAAGGCCAGGCGTGAGCGCCGACGGGCCCGCGGCGGACGCCCGCGCGGCCGGGGGCGGCCCCGGGCCCGCCGGGACCCGGACACGAACACCGACAGGGACGCGGACAGGGACCCGGATCCGGATCCGGATCCGGATCTCGACGTCCACCGGAGTGATGCCGAGCGGCACCGGCCGCCGCGGTCTCACCCTCTGCCGGAGGGTGAGATCCCGTGCGGACACGCGCCCCGCCCGGGCGCCGAGCCGCACCCCGGGCGTGCCGTCCCGCCGGAACGCCCCGGGGCTCCCCGCCGGCGGACCACCCGGCCCCGCCCGCAGGGGGTTCCTCCGTCCGCCGGGCCGCGTACCGGGGCCGCGGCCGTCCGCGCGCCCGCCCCAGTGGTTCGGCCCCGGGCCGTCGGGGCACGCGGGCCCGGTCCGGCCGGGGGAGTGTCCGGGCGGCAGGGCGCCCGTGGACCCGGACACCGGCCTTCGAACGGCGCCGGGTGCGGGCGGCGGCCCGGCCGCACCAGCCCCGGCGCGCGCGGACGGGCCACGAGGCGGCCCGGGCCGGTCGCCCGGCGCTCCGTCACCCGTACCGCCGCGCGCGGACGGGCCGCGCTGGACCCCGGAGGGGACACCCGGCCCCTCGGGCCGGTCGTCCGGCACCCGGTCACCCGGCACCCGGTCGTCCGGCACCCGGTCACCCGGCACCCCGGGCCGGACCGCGGTCGGCCGGGGGACGAAGGGCGCGGTTCAGGCGCTCGGTGCCGCCGTGCCGGGAGACGGTGCCGAGACGGCCGGGGGCTCGGCGAGCAGCCGGTCCCAGGCCGCGGACACCGCGCTGCCCACCGCGCCGTGGAGCACCGCGTCCGTGCCCAGCATCGAGTTCACGACCTGGATCGACAGCGGTGTCAGCGACCGCAGCGCCGTTTCGATCGGATGCATCAGCAGATCCCCGTTGTGGCCCACACCGCCGCCGAGGACGACGACCTCCGGGTCGACCACGGCCGCGACGGTGGACACCGCACGCGCCAGCAGCCGCGCCTCCGTCTCGACGACCTCACGGGCCAGCGGATCGCCCTTGCGCGCCAGCGAGAAGACCGCGCGCAGCGTCATCGGGCGCTCCACCCCGCGCGCCGTGCCCAGGCGGGCGATCGCGTCGGCCACGGCGGGGCTCGCGAACCAGCCGCGCCACGGTGGACCGCTCTCCGCCGCGCCGTCCAGGGCGATCGGCAGATACCCGATCTCCCCGGCGAGCCCGCGGGCGCCCCGGTGCAGCCTGCCGTCGATCACCAGGCCGAGGCCCACCCCCGTACCGACCGACAAGTACGCGAAGTTGTCGCACTGGCGGCCGTACCCCTTCCACAACTCGCCCAGTGCCGCGAGATTGACGTCGTTCTCGATGTCGACGTTGGTCTCGAACTGCGCCCGGATCTCCTCGACGATGCCCTGGCGCTCCCAGCCGGGCAGATTCGCGGCCAGCATCACCAGCCCGCGCGCGGGGTCGACGACGCCGGGACTGCCCACGGTCACCTGGTTGACCTGCCCCCAGCCGACGCCCTTCTCCCGCATCACGGTCCGTGTGATCGCCCCTATCTGGTCGAGCAGCGTCTGGTTGCTGCGCAGCCGGACCCGCTCGTCGTGGCGGGCGACGATGGTGCCCGACAGATCGGCGAGCGCCGCGCGCACCCAGCGGCGTCCCACGTCGATTCCGACGACCCAGGCGGCCTCGTTGTTGACCTCGTACAGAACGGCCTTCGGACCCTGGTTCCCCTGGGTGGAACCCGCTTCGCGGATCAGTCCCGCGGAGACGAGATCCGTGAACACCTGCGAGACGGTCGGCTTGGACAGCCCGACCACCCGCGAGACCTGCGACCGCGACAGCACACCGTGGTGCTGGATCGCGTCGATGACGGAACGCTGGTTGATGGCGCGGACCATCGACGGGTCGGCCTTGGCGAAGGTACGGCGCTCGACCAACATGGTCCCCACCTCCTCACGCGCGACAGATGAGCGCGCCAATGGTACTCACAGATCGGGTGGCCGATCATGAAGGATTCCACCGGCGGCCCCGTACCCCGGCGGCTGGACGCGCCGCTCGAACTCGATCCGGGCTCCTGGCCGCACCGCGAGACCTACCGGCTGCTGACCGGTCTGGTCGTGCCGCGCCCCATCGCCTGGGTCTCCACGCGGGGCCCGGACGGCGTCCCGAACGTCGCCCCGCACTCGTTCTTCAACCTCGTCGCCCACGATCCGCCGCACGTTCTCTTCAGCGCCACCGATGTGCGGGACACCCTGCGCAACATCCGCGCGTCCGGGGACTTCGTGGTCAACACCGTTTCCGAGGATCTTGCCGAGGCCATGAACCTCACCTCGGCCGACTTCCCGCCGGCCGAGGACGAGTTCCGCTGGGCGGGGCTGACGGCACGGCCGTCGGTACGGGTGACCGCGCCGCGCGTGGCCGAGGCGAAGGCCCACCTGGAGTGCCGCCTGGCCCGCGAGATCGAGATCGGCGGCGCGACGCTCGTCATCGGGGAGGTCGTGCACATCCATGTCGACCCCTCCGTCTGGCACGAGGGCCGTGTCTCCCCCCGGCTCCTCGCGCCCGTCTGCCGGCTGGCCGGTTCGTCGTACGCGCGGCTCGGCGAGGTCTTCTCGCTGGCGCGCCCGCACTGGGACCCCGATGCCGGGGCGCCCGTCACACCCGCCACGGCTTCCGAGAAGCCCGAGAAGCCCGAGGAGCGCTGATGTACGCAGGGATGGCGATCGGACGCACCCAGGTCCGGTGTGCGATCGGCACGGGACCGGAGGACGTCCGCCACAGCGCGGAGTTCCCGGTCACCTCACCGGACGAGACCCTGGACCGGGTGACCCGGCATCTGGCCGCGCAGCAGGAGCGGTTCGGCGCGATCACCGCGCTCGGCCTGTCCTGCTTCGGGCCGCTGGGCCTTCGCCCCGGGGGCGCGGACCACGGCCGGGTGACCTCGACGCTGATGACCGACTGGCAGGGGTACGACCTGGTCGGCGCGGTACGGCGGACGCTCGCGGTACCCGTCGTGCTCGACACGGACGTCAACAGCGCCGCCGTGGCCGAGTGGTCGGTGGGCGCGGGCCGGGGGCGCGGGAGCGTCACGTATCTCACGGTCGGCACCGGACTCGGGGCGGGCGCGGTCGTGGGCGGGCGTCCGGTGCACGGCCGCGCGCACCCCGAGATGGGCCATCTCCCCGTGGCCCGCCATCCGTCCGACGAGGTGGTCAGCCGCTGCCGGCACCACCACGACTGCCTGGAGGGCCTGGCGAAGTCCGGGGCGATCGCGGCACGCCTCGGGCTGCCTCCGTCCCCGCCGGGTGCGGACCCCGTCCGGCTGCCGGAGGAGGCGGTCCGGCTGGAGGCCTGGTACCTGGCGCAGCTCACCACCGCGCTGACCTATCTTCTGTCCCCGGAACGGATCGTCGTCGCGGGAGCCGTCATGGCGGTGGCCGGCATGCTCCCCGCCCTGCGGGAGGCCACCGCTCTACGGCTGGGCGACGATCCCGGTGTCGCCGCGGTGGTGGCGTCCCTCGACGACTACCTCGTGCCCTCGCCGCTCGGTGGCCGGGCCGAACTCCTCGGCACCCTCGTGCTGGCGGCGTACGCCCCGCGCACCGCGGCCGGTACGGCACCCGCGGCGGACGCAGCACCCGCCGACACGGCATCCGGAGATCCGGCACCCGCCGAAGGGACCCCCGCCGCGTCCGCCTCCGCCGGCCCGGCACCCACCGGCCGGCCCTCGGCGGGTCCGCCCCTCAATGGTTAATCACACTCCCTAATACCGGACCCCGTCGAAGGGCCATGACCGCGACCGAGCTCTTGAATGCGGCATATGGCTGGTGAACAGTTAGGGCTCCTTCGTATGAAAGACATCGACATCACACGCGCAGACAGGGAAGGCTGACGTCATGGGAACCGCTACCGAAGGCATCCGGCATGTACAGAATCTGATCGGCGGCTCCTGGCGGCCCGCCGGGTCCGGGCTCACGATCGCCCGTGAGAACCCGGCGGACACCGGCCGTACGGTCGCCACCTGCCCGGCCTCCTCGGCCGAGGACGTCGCCGACGCGATCGCCGCGGCGACGGCGGCCGCGCCCGGCTGGGCGGCCACCGACGTACGCGAGCGGATCGAGATCATCGGCCGCGCGCTCGATCTCCTCCGGGAGCGCGCCGCCGAACTCGCCACGGCCGATGTGCTGGAGTCGGGGAAGACGCTCACCGAGTGCGAGGGCGAGATCGCCCGGGCCCTCGCGGCGACCGCGTACCAGCTGGAGATCGCACCCGGACTCCTCCACGGCGAGATGTCGCTCCCCTCCGGCCTCGACGTCGAGATGACCCGCTCCCCGGTCGGCGTCGCCGCGCTCATCACCCCCTGGAACTACCCCTTCAGCGCGGTCGTCCGCAAAACCGTTCCGGCCCTGGTGGCCGGCAACGCGGTGGTGATCAAGCCGTCCGAACTCACCCCGGTGACCGCCGAGATGACGGCGGCCGCCCTGATGGAGGCCGGCCTGCCGCCCGGCGTCCTCAACCTGGTGTACGGCACCGGCGAGGAAGCGGGCCGCCCGCTGGTGGACGCCCCGGAGGTGGGCGCCGTCTCGTTCACGGGCTCCACCCGCGTCGGCCTCGCCGTCTCCCGCGACACCGGTGGCCGGGACGTGAAGGTACAGGTCGAGATGGGCGGCAAGAACCCCCTCGTGATCCTCGCCGACGCCGATCTGGACCGCGCGCTCGACGCCGCCGTGGCGGCGTCCTACACGGCCGCGGGGCAGTGGTGCATCGCGACCAGCCGGATCATCGTCGAGGAGCCGGTCTTCGACGAGTTCCGGGACCGCTTCGTCGCCCGGACCAAGCAGGTCCGGGTGGGGGACGGACTCTCGGCCGCCACCGACATGGGACCGGTCAGCTCGAAGGCCCAGTACGACAAGGTGCTCTCCTATCTGACCGACGACGCCCTCACCGGAACCGTCCTCGTGGGCGGCGGCGCCTGGACGGGCGACGGCGGGGCGAACGGCTACTACATCGAGCCCACCGTCGTCGAACGCCCCGACCCGGACTCGCCGCTCGTCCAGCAGGAGGTCTTCGGACCCGTCGTCTCGCTTCTCTCCGCGACCGGTCTCGACGACGCGATCCGCCTCGCCAACGCCACCTCGTACGGCCTGTGCGCGGCGGTCTTCACCGAGGACACCGACCGGGCCCGGCGCTTCGCCGCCGCGGTCGACGCGGGCCGCGTCGGCATCAACTTGCCGACCTCCGTCGGGGACCACCACGTACCGGGCGGCGGACGCAAGAACAGCGGACGCGGGGAGTACGAGGGCGCGGGCGACGGCATCGTGTTCTTCACCCACCTCAAGCCGGTCTTCATCCCGCGCTGACACCGCCGTTTCGGCACCGCCGGCCCGGCCCCCTTCCCCGGAGGGCCGGGCCGGCGCACGCCCCGCGGACCGTCCCGGACCGGCCGGGGAATCACCCGGTCGGCGGACTCCCGCGCTCGCCGCCGGGGCCTTGGGCCAGGGCCGGTCGGTCCCCGGGCGGGGGACCTGTGGCCGGGGGCCGGGGACCTGTGGCCCTGCGCACCCGCGCCACCGGGCGCCCATCCTGGAAGAGGGATCACCGACGATCCCGCCCGCGTCCAGGAGGAGTGCACCATGCCCAGCACCGTGACTGTCGGCCTCGACGGCTCCCGCGAGAGCCTGGCCGCCGCCGAGTGGGCGGCCCGTGAAGCCACGTTGCGCGGTCTGCCGCTGAAACTGGTCAACGTCTGGGAGCCCGTGCCGATGGCCGCCCGGGCGACCCTCCTCGGCGTCGAGACCCAGCAGCACTGGTCCGAGAAGATCCCCCGTGAGGCGGCCCGTGACCTGCGGAACCGCCACCCCGAACTGGATGTCGGCATCGACCAGCTCACCGGCCGCCCCGGCGACGTCCTGCCGTCGGTCGCCGAGGAGTCCGCGCTGCTCGTCCTCGGCTCCCGCGGTCTCAGCGGTCTGAGCGGCTTCCTCGTCGGCTCCGTCGGACAGGCCGTCCTCGCGGGCGCCAAGAGCCCCGTCGTGTTCGTCCGGGCTCCCGGGTCGCAGTCGGACACCGAGCCCGTGACCACGGACGGGCCGGTCGTCCTCGGGCTCGACGCCAATGAACCCGACGACGCGCAGATCGCGTTCGCCTTCGAGGCGGCCGTCCGCCGGGGCACCACCCTGCGGGTCGTCCACGCCTGGAGCCTGCCGCCGTACTTCGCCTACGGACTGCCGCCCGACCCCGTGCTCGACGCCGAACTCGCCAAGCAGGAGACCGCCACCCTCAAGCAGGTGCTCGCGCCCTGGCGGGAGAAGCACCCGGACCTCCCCGTCGTCGAGGAGGCGTCGATCGGCAAGGCGGTCGACCTCCTCGTGGAGGCCGCGAAGGACGCGTCCCTGCTGGTCGTGGGCCGCCGTATCCGGCGCGCGCCCTTCGGCGGCCGGATCGGGTCCGTGGCCCACGCCCTACTGCACCACGCCACCTCACCCGTGGCGGTCGTCCCCCACGCATGACGGACATGACGGCCCGTCCGGTGACGAGCGCCCTCATCACCGGACGGCACACGCCGGGCCCGCCGCATTCCCGCGGCGGGCCCGGCCGTGTGCTGTCACCCCGTCACTTCACGAACCCGGCCGCATGGTCGGGAACATAGGTCTGGAGGTCCTTGGGCGGCCGGACGTACCCCGTGGACGGCGGTCGCTCCGGGAACTCGATCACCGGCGGCGGCACCTCGTAGTACGGGACCGACCCGAGCAGATGAGCGATCATATTGAGCCGCGCCCGCCGCTTGTTGTCGCTCTCCACGACGTACCAGGGCGCCTCGGCGATGTCCGTATGCACCAGCATCTCGTCCTTCGCCCGTGAGTACGCCTCCCAGCGGGTGATGGACTGCAGATCCATCGGCGACAGCTTCCACCGGCGCGTCGGATCCCCCACCCGCCGCCGGAACCGCTCCTCCTGCACGGCGTCGCTCACCGAGAACCAGTACTTGCGCAGCAGGATCCCGTCCTCCACGAGCATCCGCTCGAAGATGGGGCACTGGTGCAGGAACCTCCGGTGCTCCTCCTGGGTGCAGAAGCCCATCACATGCTCGACACCGGCCCGGTTGTACCAGCTGCGGTCGAACAGGACGATCTCCCCGGCCGCCGGCAGATGCTCCACGTACCGCTGGAAGTACCACTGACTGCGCTCGCGCTCCGTGGGCTTGGGCAGTGCGGTGATCCGTGCGACACGCGGATTGAGATACTCCGCCACGCGCTTGATGGTGCCGCCCTTGCCCGCGGCGTCCCGTCCCTCGAACACGACGACGAGCCGGGCGCCTTCCGCGCGCACCCACTCCTGGAGCTTCACCAGCTCCGTCTGGAGCCTGAAAAGCTCCTTCTCGTAGACGGACTTGGACAATGTCGCCGCCGATCGCTCTTTTCTCCCGGCCATGCAGCCTCCACGCCTCCCGGCTCCCGTGCGTACCGCGTACCCGGACGACCCTACGGAGTCCCGGCGCCGCGGGCGCGGGGAACGCCTGTTCCGCCGGGCTTTCCCGACAAGGGAGGCGCCGGCCGCGCGGCTGTGCTTCCCTGGTGTCACGTCCGATGCTCACCCGGCCGACGATGCGGACCGCTCATGGACCTGTCCCGAGCAGTTCCCCTCGCGCTCGCCGGAGCGCTGACCGCCCTCCTCACCGCCTGCACCGGCAGCGGGGGAGGCGATGCCGTGGACGCCAGGCCCCCCTCGGCGGTTTCCTCCGGGGTACCCGGACCGGCGCGTCCCCCGCTCTCCGCCGCCCCGGAGGCGCGCGCCGGTCCCGATGTGTCACGCGGAACCGATCCCCGCACCGAGAGCGCGACGATGTCCATCCCGGCCATCGGGGTGGAGAACCTGCGCGTGGTCCCGTACGAGGGCACCACCGACGACCGCGCCGGCACCCGGATCCAGGACCGCGGCGTCGCCGCCAGCCCCTACGGGGCCAGGGGCGGCACGGGGCCCGGCGAGATCGGGAACTACCTGGTCACCGCCCACCGGCTCTCCGCGGGCGGGCCCCTGCGCGATCTGCCCGCCCTGCGCGAGGGCGACCGCGTGACCGTCGTCCTCGGCGGCCGGTTCCACGAGTACGAGATCACCGGGACGCGCTGGACCTCCTTCCGCTCCGCACGCTCGCTCGCCGAACAGCGCGCGGCGGTCCCCGGGCATCCCGGAGAGCCGGCCACGCGGGCGATGATCACGATCTCGACCTGTGCGACGCCCGAGGACGACGCGGCGGGGAACTTCTGGCGGGACGGGAACAACAACCCGGAGCACAGGATCGACAAGATCGGTGTCCTGAAGCGGTCGGGCGAGGCGTGAGCGGCCGCGCGGCGGCCCCGTCCTCCCGGGACGCGGCCCGGCCCCCCCGCCGGTCACCGGCGGGGCCGGACGCGCGCCGCAGGACGGGCCGCCCCGGCACCGCGGACGAGCCGTCCCGCAGGGCCCGGTGCCGGTCCTGTCTGCGTCGGCGGGGCCCGGTGGAGCGCGAGGGAGGAGCTGTGGCCCGCCCGCGAGGTCGGAGCGGACGCGGACGCCGCGCGAGCCGTTGTGACGGCGGGTGCCGGCCGGCCGCGCGCCCGGCGGGCCGGCCGCCTCGCGCTCACGGTGTGGCCGGTGCCGTCTTTGTCCAGGCGAGCAGCTCGTCCGCGCTCCAGGTGTTGACGACCCGCTCGGGCGGCACCCCGGCGCGCTCCGCGCGGGCGCAGCCGATGATCTGCCAGTCGAGCTGGCCCGGTGCGTGCGCGTCCGTGTCGATGGAGAAACGGACCCCGGCCTCCACGGCGAGGGAGAGCAGCCGCATCGGCGGGTCGAGCCGCTCGGGTCTGCTGTTGATCTCCACGGCCGTACCGGAGGCGGCGCACGCCGCGAAGACCTCCGCCGCGTCGAACCGCGACTCCGGCCGGGTCCCGCTGGAGCCCGGGCGGCCCCGGCCCGAGGTCTGCCGGGCGACGACCAGCCGTCCCGTGCAGTGCCCGAGGATGTCGACCAGCGGATTCTCGACCGCCTTGACCATACGGCGGGTCATCCGCGCCGGTTCCATGCGCAGTTCGGAGTGGACCGAGGCGACCACGACGTCGAGTTCGTCCAGCAGCTCCGGTTCCTGGTCGAGCGACCCGTCGGGGAGGATGTCGCACTCGATTCCGGTCAGCAGCCGGAAGGGGGCCCATCGCAGGTTCAGTTCCGCCACGACCGCCAACTGCTCGCGCAGCCGCTCGGCGGTCAGCCCACGGGCGACCGTCAGCCGGGGGGAGTGGTCGGTGAGCACGGCGTACGCGTGGCCGAGGGCGATCGCCGTGCGCCCCATCTCCTCGATGGGGCTGCCGCCGTCGGACCACTCCGAGTGCAGATGGCAGTCCCCGCGCAACAGCGCCCGCAGTTCCCCGCCGCCCTCCGCGAGCGGCGCGGACGCCTCCTCCTCCAGTCGGCGCAGATACTCCGGTACGTCTCCGCCGAGCGCTTCCCGCACCACCTTCGCCGTCTTGGGGCCGACGCCCTTGACCGACTCCAGCGCCCGCGTCCCCGCCAGCCCGGCGATCTCCTGCGCGGACCTTCCCGCCAGCGCCGCCGCGGCCCCACGGAAGGCCCGGACCCGGTAGGTCTCCGCACGCGAGCGCTCCAGCAGGAACGCCACCCGGTTCAGCGCCTCCACAGGGTCCATTCCCGGCTCCTTCACCCATGCCTGCACCACCCCCCGCGTCGCCCGACCGGGCCCGCGGTCGTCCCCCACTCTCGCGCCCCGGCCGCCCGGCGGCACATCGGGAGCCGCCACCCCACGGACCCGCACGGTGCCGTCCCGGGACCCGGCCCGCCCGTGGAGGAGGCCGCACGGCGCTGCGGGCCCCGCACGGTGCCGTCCCGGGGCCCGGGGCCGCCCGCGATGCGCGCGGGCCTTCGCCGCCCGCTGACCGGGGCACGACCGGGCCGGTTCGGCCGGTGGAGTCATGAACTTGTGCGTTCGTCCGAACATCCCGCGATCCCGGTGGCCGCGGACGGCTCGGTGGGCAGTCGTGAGTCATGAGTCCACTGCGCCCCGCCGCGGGCAGTGCCTGAGACGCGCCGGCCGGCCCCCGCGTCGGTGATCGAGTTCATCGGCGGGCACTACCGCGACCCCGTCGTCGTCCAGACGCTGCGTTCGACCGCTGCGGCGACCATCGCGTACGCCGCGGCCCTCTGGCTGAGCAACGAGCCCGCCCCGCTGACCGCGCCGCTCACCGCCCTGCTCGTGGTCCAGGTGACCCTCTACTCCACCCTCACCACCGGCATCCGGCGGGTCAACTCGGTCGTCGTGGGCGTGCTGATCGCCAGTGGCTTCAGCCTGCTCGTGGGGCTCAGCTGGTGGAGCCTCGGGCTGATCATCCTGGCGTCGCTGATCGTCGGTCACATGGTCCGGGTGAGCGAGTTCGTGCCGGAGGTCGCGATCAGCGCGATGCTCGTCCTCGGTGTCACCCGGGTGGCCGACACCGCGTGGGACCGCGTCCTCGAAACCCTGATCGGCGCGGTGGTGGGACTGCTGTTCAACGTGCTGTTCGTGCCGCCCGTCTGGGTGGGCACGGCGGGGGAGTCCATCGAGGACCTCTCGCGCCGGATGCGCCGCCTGCTGCTGTCCATCGGCGAGGAACTCCACACCCCCACCTCCGTGGAGACGGCCGCCGCCCGGCTCCACGAGGCGCGGCGGCTCGACAACGACGTCGCCGACGTGGACGCCGCGCTGCGGCAGGCGGAGGACAGTCTCAGGTTCAACCCCAGGGTGAGGGAAGGGCTGCTGAACCGGGTGGTGCTCAGGACCGGCCTGGACACCCTGGAGATCTGCGCGGTCGTGCTGCGGGTACTGGCCCGCACCATGACCGACCTCGCCAAGGAGCGCGGTGACGCGGATCTCTTCCCCCGGGAGGCGGGGCGCGCGGTCGAGGAACTGCTGTCCCATGTCGCCGACGCGCTGGTCAGCTTCGCCGTACTGGTCACCACCCAGGTCAGCGCGAGCGCCGAGGCGGCTGAGCGGCGGCTGGCGGGGGAGCTGGAGGCGGCGGAGGCCCGGCGCGAGCACGCGGCCTCGCTGCTCCTCGCCGGCGTACAGGCGCATCCGCGCCACTGGCAGCTGCACGGCGCGCTGCTCGCGGAGATCGACCGCATCCTCGCCGAACTCGACCCGGAACACCGTTCCCTGCGGCTGATGGAGGAGCTGGACCGCAGCGCCCGCGAGGAACGGGAGAGGTACCCCCGCCTGGCCGCCGTCCGCCACCGGGTGACCGGCAGGCGGCGCGAACGGGCGGTTTCCCGCTGACGAGCGGCCGTGTGTCCGTTCCCGTGCGGGCCACCGGGGGCCGGGGGCGGGTCACGGGCGGCTGTGCGACCGGGCGGGCCGGTCCGCCCGGTCGGCGGCGGCCCGGCCGGGCACGCCCGGCACCCTCGCGAGGTGATCGCCGCCCGGTCCCGCCGTCGCCCGTCCCCGTTCTCCCCGCCGCGCGTTTCGGACCGCGGGATCGCGGTACAGGAGGGGGCACGCTCCCGTCACGTGAGGGAGCGCAGGCGCCGGAACGGTCGGGCCCATCAGCGTCCGGCGCCGCTCCCGCCCGGGCGCGTCCGCCGCGTGACCCGGGCGGGCGCCCGACCCCGGCACCGTAGTCGTTAGTGCCGGGCTGCCCTCCCGCGCCTCAGAGCCGGCCGGTGATGGTGAACAGGGCGCCGTCGGGATCCCGCAGCGCGGCCTCCTCACGCCCCTCGGCCGTCGTACGCCGGTCCAGGACCGCCCCGCCGTGCTCCAGCGCCGCTCGGGCCACCGCGTCCACGTCGTCTACGGGGAAGTGCACGTCCCAGCGGGGCCGCAGCAGGGGATCGGGCGCCTCTCCCAGGGCCCCGGAGCTGAGCCGCGCCAGCACATGGCCGTTGCTGACGAGCACCACCTCGTCGTTCTCGTAGCGCACATCGCAGCAGCCGGGGCGCCCGCTGGCCCACTCCAGCACCTCCCCGTAGAAGATCGCCGCGTCGAAGGCGTTACGGGTCCGCAGCAGCAGCCACGCGGGCGCGTCCTTGTGCCCGGACTGCCAGTCGGGGATCAGCGCACCCTCCCAGATGCCGAACACCGCGCCGTCGCGGTCCGAGGCCAGGGCGCCGCGCCCCAGGGCGAAGGCGAGCGGACCCACCGCGACCGTGCCGCTGCGCTCCCTGATCCGGGCGGCGGCCTCGTCCGCGTCCGTGATCGCGAAGTACGGGGTCCAGGCCACCGCGACCTGCAGCGTCGGGGCGAGGGCCCCGATTCCGGCGACCGGGGCACCGTCGAGCATGGCGACGCTGAACTCGTCCCCGAGCCTGTCCTTGCGGAAGCCCCACCCCAGTACGGCGCCGTAGAAGTCCTGTGACGCCTTGAGATCACGGGCCATGAGGCTGACCCAGCACGGTGCGCCGAACACGTCCGCGCTCGATGTCGTCGCCGGCGCGTCGGCCGGTCCTGTCTCTTTGTCCATCACACTCGTGTCCTGAGATCTACGCGGTGTGCGCGATGTCCTCGGCGATGTCCTCGGCGGTGCCCGGTGCGGGGCGGCGGGCCGGGAGCGGGAACGCGGCCGGGACCGGATTCCCTCATCCTCCACTCAAGGCCGCGTCCCCGCGAGTCGCACGGCCGCCGGGCGCGCCGCCCGGCGGCCGGGAAGCCGGGTTGCGGATGTCTCCCGGGAAGGGCCGGATGGTGCGCACCCCCCCGGGTACCCGCGGGACGTGAGCGACACCCGGGCACCACCGGACGGAAGGGAGCACGGCTGCCATGACGCAGGCCGAGAAACAGCCCAGGGGCATCGAGGCCGCCCGCCTCGGCGAGCACGAGCTGATCCGGGAACTGGAGACGATCCACCGCAGCCGCCACGACACACTGCTCCACGGGTCGGCGGCCGCCCTCGCTGCCCACACCACCCGGATGGCCGAACTGGAGGCGGAGTATCTGCGCCGCCACCCGGACCGGCGGGTCTCGGCGGGCCGGACCCGGGCGGGCGCCCGCGCCCGCACCCAGCCGAAATGACCCGCCGGTCACGCGCCCGCGCACCGGAGTGATTCCCCCCGCCCGGATCCGGGCGGCCCGGAGGTCCCCCTACCGGCCGGTCCCCTCGCCCGGCGCCCGTCCGCCCCGCCCCTGTGCCGCCCGTCCGCATGACCCGTCCTTCGCCGGGTACCCGCGGGAGGCCGGTGGTCCCTGCCGGAAGCAGGGAACCGTCCGTCCGTACCGGGAACCACGGGAAGTCGGTACCGGAACCACAGGAAGGTGGAACCGATGGGCCTGGGAGGGGTGCATCATCCTGATCGCCGTGGGAGCGATCCTCACATTCGCCACCGACTGGGAGATGAAGGGCGCCAACCTCGACGTGATCGGCCTGATCCTGACGGCCGTGGGATTCATCGGAGTCGTCACCTTCACGAGCATCGCCCGGCGCAGGCGTGTCGTCGTCCCGCCCTCGGCCCCCGTGGTCGACGAGGGACGGAGCCGCCCGCCGTACGAGTGAGACGCGCTCCCGGGGGCCACGCGCCGTATCCGTACACACCGCCGCCACCACCGCGCCGCCGGTGGCCCCGGCAACCGGCCCGGGTGTCGCCACCGACCGGCCGCCGGAGACCGTGCCCCCGCGCCGGGCCGTCCGGCTCGGGTTGGCCGGCCCCGCCGGACAGCGCGTCGCCCGGGCCTTCACGGGTACCCGGTGGCGCGGACGGCGCGTCCGCCGTCCGTCCGGACCGCGCACGAGGCAGCCCGGACGGTGCGAACGGCGGCGGCCCGGAGCGGGAGCGCTCCGGGCCCCCCGGACCCCGGGGCGCCGACGATCCGGGCAAGGAGCGATGAGATGCGATACGAACAGCTGGCAGAACTGGGACAGCAACTGCGGGTGGACGCCGTGCGCGCCGCCGACGCGGCCGGATCCGGTCATCCGACCTCGTCCATGTCCGCCGCCGACATCGCCGCCGTGCTGGTGGCCAACCATCTGCGCTACGACTTCGAACGGCCCGAGAACCCCGGCAACGACCGGCTGATCCTCTCCAAGGGCCACGCCTCACCGCTGCTGTACGCGCTCTACCGCGCGGTCGGGGTCGTCGACGACGGGGAACTGCTCACGTTCCGCCGGCGCGGCAGCCGGCTCGAAGGCCATCCGACACCCCGTCTGCCGTGGGTGGACGTGGCCACCGGCTCGCTCGGGCAGGGGCTTCCCGTCGGCGTCGGCATGGCGCTGGCGGGCAAGCGGCTGGACCGGGTGCCGTACCGCGTCTGGGTGCTGTGCGGCGACAGCGAGATGGCCGAGGGCTCGGTCTGGGAGGCCGTCGAGCACGCGGCGTACGAGCGTCTCGACCGCCTCACGCTGATCGTCGACGTCAACCGGCTCGGCCAGCACGGCCCCACCCGGCAGGGATGGGACCTCGACGCGTACGCCCGCAGGCTCCACTCCTTCGGCTGGCACACCGCCGAGACCGACGGACACGATGTGAGCGCCGTCGACGCGGCCCTGAACGAGGCGGAGGCGACGACCGGGCGGCCCACCGCGGTCCTCGCCCGCACCCACAAGGGACGCGGAGTCGCGGCCGTCGACGACCGCGAGGGAGCCCACGGCAAACCACTGCCCGACGCCGGGGCGGCGATAGCGGAACTGGGCGGACCCCGCTTCCTCACCGTGGACGTGGCCGCGCCCCCGCGGGCCCGCGTCGAACGGGAGAAGGCGGCCGACCGGCCGGAGACACCGCGGTACGCCGTCGGCGACACGGTCGCCACCCGCGACGCGTTCGGCGACGCCCTCGCCGCGCTCGCCTCCCGCCGTACGGATGTCGTCGCCCTCGACGGCGAGGTCGGCGACTCGACCCGCACCGCGGCCTTCGAAAAGGCACACCCCGAGCGGTTCTTCGAGTGCTACATCGCCGAACAGCAGCTCGTGGCCGCCGCGGTGGGCCTGCGGGCCCGCGGATACACCCCGTACGCCGCCACCTTCGCCGCCTTCCTGACGCGCGCTCATGACTTCGTGAGGATGGCCGCGGTGAGCGGTACGGCGATCAACCTCGTCGGCTCGCACGCCGGGGTGGCCATCGGCCAGGACGGGCCGTCCCAGATGGGCCTGGAGGACCTGGCGATGTTCCGCGCGGTCCACGGCAGCACCGTGCTGTACCCGTGCGACGCCAACCAGACCGTACGACTCGTCTCCGCCATGGCGGAGCTGCCCGGCATCGGCTATCTGCGCACCACCCGGGGCGCGACCCCGGTGCTGTACGGCCCCGGGGAGGAGTTCCCCGTCGGCGGCTCCAAGGTGCTGCGGTCGGGGGAGCGGGACCGGGTGACCGTCGTCGCCGCCGGAGTGACCGTGCACGAGGCGCTGCGGGCCGCTGACCTCGCGGAGGCCGAGGGCATCGGGGTACGCGTCGTCGACCTCTACTCGGTCGAGCCGGTCGACGTGGAGACGCTCCAGGAGGCGGCGGACGCCACGGGCTGTCTGATGACGGTCGAGGACCACCGGCCCGAGGGCGGCCTCGGCGACGCGGTCGCCTCGGCCTTCGCCGACGGCCGGCCCGTGCCGAGGCTGGTCCGGCTGGCGGTGCGGAACATGCCGGGCTCGGCCACGCCCGAGGAGCAGCTCCACATCGCGGGGATCGACGCGGAGTCGATCGCGGCGGCCGTGCGCCTGCTGATGGGGCAGTCCGTGGTCCGCTGACCAGGGGCAGGGGCAGGCCCGGCGCACTCTTGTCCGCCGCAGCCGGCGGACAACGGGTGCGCACGGACGGGTAACGGGCGGTACGGAGGGGGACACGGGCGCCGGACGGCCACACACCGCCGGTGACGCACCGGTCCCGCATGCGCCGCCGGGCCGGGTCCCCGGCGAGGGCCCGGCGCCACGGCGTGAGACGGCGGTGAGGGCGGCCCCCGCGGGGCCGCCCCCACCCCCCCCCACCGTTAACAGCGGTAACACCCCGCCTATGTGGCGCCCCCCCATTTTCTACACAA